>DASUSF010000123.1:0-17728 GCA_036375275.1 Geminicoccaceae bacterium
CAATCCCGTCGCGCGGGTCGATCCCGAGCACCACCACCTCGAAGTCGCGGCCCGCTTCCAGGCTGACCGCGTCGACCGCCTGGAACAGGCCGCGGAGCGTGACCCCGCAGATGTTGGCGCAGCCGTAGTCGACCGGCGCGAGCAGGACCGGCTTGTCCACGAGGTCACGGAGCGTCGTGGCCTGCCCGCGCGCGTCCATCATCGCGCCGTCTAGGGGCGCTTCCGCCCCCAGCCGGTCCTCGACGTCGGCGAGGGTGAACGGGTCGAAGCCGGCGGCGCCGGCCGGCGTCTGGCTGAGGAGAAGCAGGGCGAGCGCGACGAACCACCTCATCCCGGGGCCTCGCCGGGTCGCGTTGCCCCCGCACCCTCTCCCTCTCCCGCAAGGGGAGAGGGAAGCGCCTGCCACCGGCGTCGGCCCCCACTGCCCCCGGTCGAGGCTCGCGTTCGATGGATCGGAGGCGAGGGGTGATGGGCAGGCAACGTCGAGCTGGTTGCGGGCGCTCGTCCCCCATCTCCCTCGAGGGAGATGGACGGGGTGAGGGTGAGAGCCGGAGAGGGCGCCTTCATCGGGTAGCGCCCCCGCCTGCAGGCGGCGCCGCGACCGCGGGCGGGCCCTCCACCGGGTTCGGCCAGCCGCGCTCGGCGAGGATCGCCATCGCGCGCTCGATCGGGATCCTGGCGACGCCGGCGTCCCGGTCGACCCAGCCGTAGCTCTCGAGGATCAGCGCTTCCCGTGCCTGCAGCTCCTCGAGCTCGAGCGCCGGCTCGGCCTGCAGGCGGGGCGCCGGCGGCACCCGCTCGATCCGCGCGAGCGGCCCCGGCGCCGGCTCCTCGACCACCGCATCCAGCAGCCGGGCGTAGCCGAGCAGCAGGAGCGCGATGACGCCGGCTCCGGCACCCAGCCCGAGCGCGATCCAGAGCACCCACTTCGGCGGGACGTCGCTGGTCTCGAAGGCGGGCCGGGCCTCGTGCCGTTCAGCCATCCGCCGCCTCCAGCGCGGCGCGCCCGATCCAGTCCACCCGCCGTCGCAGCATCCAGAGGAAGGCCGCGGTCCAGAGGCCGAGGACCGCGAGCAGCGCGCCGAGGACCAGCCACGCCGGCGGCAGCGCGTCCCGGAACGCGGGCAGCGTCAGCCACAGCATGTCCAGGAGGCGCATCAGCACGATCAGCGCCGCGATGCCCATGACGATGCCGACGCTGGCCCGCGCCCGGTGGGAGAGCAGGACGAAGAACGGCACCGCGAGGTGGCCGATCCCGATCAGCCAGGCCACGGGCAGCCAGACGCCCTCGATCCGGACCAGATACCATTCGGCATGGTGGGGCAGATCGCCCGACCAGATCACCAGCAGCTGCATGAACGCGTGGTAGGCCCAGAGCATCACGAGGGCGAGAAGCAGGCTGCCGAGCCCGAGCAGCCCGTCCTCCCGAAGCACGCCGAGCCGGTGCTCGGCACGAGCGACGAGGAGCGTCGCAAGCGTCGCGAGCGCCAACGCGCCCACCGCCTGGGCCGACATCAGGACCATGCCGTAGACGGTCGAGTTGAACAGCGGCTCGAGCGACATCAGCCAGTCGAAGGCGGCGAAGGTCACGGTCAGCGCATAGAGGATCGCAGCCGAGATCCCGATCCGCGGCCGGCGCACCCGCTCGACCGCGGGGCTCCGGCCGGCCGTCAGCGCGAGGCCGAGCCCGAGCCAGACGATCAGGTAGGCGAGGCTCCGGACGGTGAAGAAGGCGGGGTTGAGCCACGCCACCTTGCGCGCGACGGTCTCGTGCTCGGCGAGATAGGCGTCGCGGGCCCAGGGGTAGACGACGTCCACCTCGAGCAGCAGCGGCAGGAACAGGAGCGCCACGAGCGGGAGCGTGCGCACCCCGACTTCCAGGGCATCGGCGATCACGAGGCCCCAGCGCCCGCCCATGACGTGCCAGGCGATGAGCAGGGCGAGGCAGCCGAGCGGGATCTGGAAGGCCAGCATCACGGCGGTGAAGTAGGCGCGCCGGAAGGCGTCCGGGTCGCCGAGCAGGCCCGCGATGCAGAGGACGCCGCCGAACAGCGCGAGGCCGAGCACCAGCGCCAGCGTCCGTCTCTCCAGCGGCACGCTCACCGGGCAAGATCCTGGAGCGCCGCACGGTCCGCCTCGTCTAGGGCCGCGACCTCGGCGTGCTGGCTGAGCTGGAGCGCCCGGATCCAGGCGACGATCGCCCACCGGTCGGCCGGCGGCACGCGCGCCGCGTAAGAGTACATGACGCCGTAGCCGTCCCGGATCACGTCCATGAAGTGGCGGTCCGGCGCCTGGACGAGGCGCGGGATGTGGTAGCTCGGCGGGTTGGGGAAGCCGCGCCGGGTGATGATCCCGTTGCCGTCCCCGGTCGCGCCGTGGCACGGCCAGCAGTAGATGCCGTAGCGCTCGCGCCCACGCTCCAGGAGGTCGAGCGTGAGCGGCGGACGCTCTTCGAGCACCGCGAGCGTCGCGAGCTCACCGCGCGCGACGGTGCCCGGGACCGGGTGCTGCTGCGCACTCCCGTCCTCGAACAGCGCGGCGGTCTCGTATGGCTCGTACTTCGCCTGGTCCTCCATGTCGTAGCCGCCGCAGCCGGTGAGGGCGGCGAGGACGAGCATGGTCGATGACCGCCACCGGGACGGGGTGAGCGTGGAGAGAGTGAGGCGCCGCCTCATGACGGCACCTCGTCGATCCCTACGGCGCCGGCCTTCTCGAGCGCGCGCCCGGTCCGCTCGACCCGGAACAGCGGGTCGTCGCTCCGGATCAGCAGGAAGAAGCCGTCCACCGTCGCCCGTCGGAAATCCGGCACCTCGAACACCGGATGGTTCAGGCGCGGCAGGCGGTTGAGGATCAGCAGGCCGAGAATCACGGCGAGCGCGGCGAACAGGACCATCATCTCGAACGCCGGCACCGCGAACGCCGGCCAGGCGTTCAGCGGCCGTCCGCCGACGTTGATCGGGTAGTCCCAGGCATTGAGCCCGTAGGTGAGGAGGAAGCCGCCGGCCCCGCCCACGATCCCGCCGATCAGCGCGATCCAGGGCAGGCGCCGCTCCTCGAAGCCGATCGCGCGCGCCAGCCCCTCGACCGGGAACGGCGTGAAGGCGTCGATCCGGGTGTAGCCGGCACCGCGGACGGCGCCGACGCCGGCCAGCAGGCCCTCGACGTTCTCGAACCGGGCGAGCAGGCCGTAGGGGTCAGGACGGTGCGGCACGGTGGCCTCCGCGCGCTTCCTCCTGCAGGACCTCCTTGATCTCGAACATCGAGATCATCGGCAGCAGGCGCACGAACAGGAAGAACAGGAAGAAGAACACCCCGATGGTGCCGAGGAACAGCGACCACTCCCAGAAGGTCGGCACGTAGGCCTGGTAGGACGACGGCAGGAAGTCCCGGTAGAGGGCGGTCGTGACCAGCATGAAGCGCTCCAGCCACATGCCGACCGTGACCGCGGCGCCGATCGCCAGCAGCGCGGCGGCGCTCCGGCGGACCGCCCTGAACCAGCAGGCCTGGAGCACCACGAAGTTCAGGGCGATGGCGCCCCAGTAGGCCCAGGCGTAGTCGCCGGAGAGGCGGTCCTGGAGCGTCTGGCGCTCGTACAGATCGCCCGAGTACCAGGCTCCGAAGCCCTCGAACAGGTAGCCGTAGGCGGTCATCAGGCCGAACGCGAGCAGGAGCTTCGCCAGCATGTCGAGGTGCCGGTCGGTCACGAGATGGTGCAGCCTGAAGGCGTGGCGGAGCGTGATCGAGATCAGGAGGACGACCGCGAAGCCCTCGAACACCGCGCCGAGCACGAAGTACGGCGGGTAGATCGTGGTGTGCCAGCCGGGCTCGAGCCCGCCCGCGAACAGCATCGCGACGCCGCTGTGCACCGAGATCACGAGCGGGAGCGCGAGCCCTGCGAGTATCCAGTAGCAGACCTGCCAGCGCTGCCAGTGGATCGCCGAGTTCCTCCAGCCGAGCGCGAGCAGCCCGAAGAACACCTGCCACACGCGGCGCTTCGCCCGGTCGCGCACCCCAGCGAGGTCCGGGATCAGGCCGACGTACCAGAACAGCACCGACACGATCAGGTAGGTGCCGACCGCGAACACGTCCCACTCCAGCGGGCTCTTGAACTGCGGCCAGACGGTCATGGTGTTGGGATAGGGGATCAGCCAGTAGAACAGCCAGGGCCGGCCGAGGTGGAGGATCGGATACATCCCGGCCTGGATCACCGCGAACACCGTCATGGCCTCCGCGAACCGGTTGAGCGAGTTCCGCCAGCCCTTGTTGATCAGCAGCAGCAGCGCCGAGATCAGGGTCCCGGCGTGGCCCATGCCGATCCACCAGACGTAGTTGGAGATCGCGAGGCCCCAGAAGTCGGGGTTGTTGATGCCCCAGATCCCGACGCCCCGGTAGAACAGCCAGAACGCCGAGACCAGGAAGATCAGAACGCCGACGCAGCTGATCCCGAACCCGATCCACCAGGCGCGCGGCGACGGGAAGGCGAGCGGCACCGCGGCGACGTCGCGCGTCACCGAGCGGTAGTCGACGCTCGGCGCGGTCAGCGATTCCGGGTGGACCGTCGCCATCAGAACTCCCGCACCTCGCCTTCGAGCCGGTGGTCGCCGGCCGGGCGCTCGCTCACCTCGGCGAGGTAGCTGGTCCGCGGCCGGAGGTTCAGCTCCGCGAGCAGCGCGTAGTCGCGCGGGCTGGCCTTGGCCCTCGCCACCATCGAGTCCGGGTCGCTCTGGTCGCCGAACACGATCGCCCGGGTCGGGCAGACCTGCTGGCAGGCGGTCACCACCTCGCCGTCCCGGATCCGCCGTCCCTCCTTCTTGGCCTCGATGCGGGCCGCGCTGATCCGCTGCACGCAGTAGGTGCACTTCTCCATCACGCCACGGGCGCGGACGGTCAGGTCGGGGTTCCGCCGCGCGACCAGGGTCGGCGGCTCGTCCGCCGTGTAGTCGTGGAAGTTGAAGCGGCGGACCTTGTACGGGCAGTAGCTGGCGCAGGTCCGGGTGCCGACGCAGCGGTTGTAGATCATCTGGTTCAGGCCTTCCGGTCCGTGCACGGTGGCGTTGACCGGGCAGCCCATCTCGCACGGCGCCTTCTCGCAGTGCATGCAGGGGATCGGCTGGAAGTGGACGTGCGGCTGGCTGGCCTCGCCGCTGTAGTAGCGGTCGACTCGGAGCCAGTGCATCTCCCGGCCGAGCAGGACCTCCTCCTTGCCGACCACCGGCACGTTGTTCTCGGCCTGGCACGCGACCACGCAGGCGTTGCAGCCGATGCAGGCGTCGAGGTCGATCGTCATCGCCCAGGCATAGGTCTCGTAGTCCCACTCGGGATACAGGGTGGGCCGGTGGTGCTCCTTCGGGACCACGGACCGGCCCGCAGCGAGCTCCCCGATGCCGATCTCGCGCACCAGGTGGTGCCCGAGCATCGAGTGGTGCTCCTGGGTGCTGGCGAGTGGCATGCTCGCGTCCGCCGCCTGCACGATCATCCCCTCGATCACCCAGAGTTCATCCGTCGTCCGGAGCCGGTAGGCGTCGTAGCCGAGGTCGCTGCCGACCCCGCCGAAGCGGCCACGGCCGTAGCCGAGGTGGAGGGTGAGGGTGCGCTCCGCCTGCCCGGGCAGGATCCAGACCGGCGCCCGGACCCGCCGCACGCCGGCCGAGAGATCGACCAGGTCGCCGTTGTCGAGGCGGTGCTCGACCGCGAACGCCGGGCTCACCGCGACGACGTTGTCCCAGGTGAGCTTGGTGAAGGGCTTGGGCAGCTCCTGCAGCCACGCGTTGGTTGCGAAGCGGCCGTCCCAGACCGAGGGATCGGGCCGGACCACCGCCTCGATCGCGCCCGGTTTCTTCGGCGGTGGTGCCTCGACCGGCCTCGCCTCCACGCTTTGCGTCTCGGCGGCGGTGCCTTCGGCGAACCCGTCGTGCAGCACCTGCCGCCACGCCGGCTCGAAGTCACGGCCGCGCAGCACCCGGCGCCAGGTCGCCCGCACCATCTCGTAAGGCTCGGCCTGTGGCTCCCCGGCGAGCGTCGCCAGCACCTCGTGCATCGAGCGTCCGCCCCGGACCGGGCGGACCAGCGGCTGGATCACGCTCGCCGTGCCGTCCACCGCGCGGCCGTCGCTCCAGGTCTCGAACGGGTGCGCCAGCGGCACGTGCCAGGGGCAGAGCGCCGCGGTCTCGTCCTGGTAGGCGCCGACGTGGACCCGGAACGGCACGGTCTGGAGCAGATCGCCGATGTCGAGATCGGCGGGCGCGGTGTAGACCGGGTTCGAGTCCAGGATCAGGAGCGTGTCGACCTCGCCGGTCCGGATCGCGCCCGCGAGCGCCGGCAGGGAGTTCTCCCCGACCTCGGGCCGGGCCTCGACCGGCAGGGTGGCGACGAGTGTCCGGTTGAGGCCGCCGAGCTGCTGGTTGATCCGGAAGACCAGCGCCTGGAGCTGCGGGTCGAGGTGGGCGCCGGGCATGACCAGCGCCGCCTCGCCGCTCCGCTCGAGCGCGAGCGCGATCTCCAGGACCTTCGCCCGCAGGTGGAGCGGCAGCTCCGGCGCCTCGATGCCGCCGATCCCGAGGTGCTGGGCGAGGGCGAGCGTCGCATTGTGGATCTCGGCCGGTGCGGCCGGCAGCGCCTCGCTCGCCTTGGCGCCGGTCAGCGACGGCGTGCTCTCGAGGACGTAGAGCTTCGGCAGCTCGCCGTGCGCCATCTTCGCCCGGCGCTGGTCCACCCAGGCCCGCGCGTTCGGCACCTGCGCCGGCCCCGGCCCCAGAGGATCGGCCTCAAGGCAAAGCGTGACCTCGGCCCGGTCGAGGCGGGGATGGAGATCGAGGATCCGACCGAACGCGAGGCGCGCGGCCTCGTGTCGCCGCGCGTTGCCGACCGGCTCGTGCACGAACCAGCGGAGCTCCGGGAGGCGCTCCCTCGCCCGCTCGATCAGCCGGAGGGTGGTCGGCGAGGTGACGGCGCCGGTGAGCAGCGCGAGCCCCGATCCGCGCCGCCCTTCGAGCTCGCGGGCCCGGCCGATCAGGTCGATCTGGAAGGCATCGAAGGTCGAGATCTGAGCCAAGCGGGTGGTGGCGCCGGAGCGGTCGGGGTCGTAGAGGTCGAGCACCGCGGCCTGTGCGAACAGGTCGGTGGCACCCCGGCTCACCGGGTGCTCCGGATTGCCCTCGACCTTGACCGGCCGGCCGACGTGGGTCTCCGCGAGCACCGGGAGCGCGTAGCCGCCGAGCAGGGCGGCGGTCGCATAATACTCGGGGTCGCCCGGCACCTCGAACTCCGGCGCCCGGACGTAGGGTAGCGCCTTCTCCTGCGGCGGGCCGAAGTCGCAGCCCGCGAGCCCGGCGAGGCCGAGCGAGGCCCCCATGATCCGGAGCACGTCGCGCCGGCTGCGGCTGCCGAGCACCGGTTCGAGCGAGGGGAACTCGTCGAGGAGCTGGTCGTGGAACGCCGGCTCCGCGGCCAGCTCCTCGAGGCTCCGCCAGTAGGCGCGCCCCGACCGGCCTTCGAGGCGGCCCGTCGCGAGCGCCTTCAGCCGGTCCCTGATCTCCCTCGTCGCAGCCATCAGCGGTGGCAGACGTAGCAGCTGTCGAGGTTCTCGGGCTCGATCCCCTGGGCCGCGACCAGACGCAGCCCGAGAGCCTCAGCGTCCTTCGGCGGGCGCCAGTCGAAGTCGAACACCGCCTCCGGCGGGCGGAGGTGCGGCGCCGGATGACGGTGGCAGTCCAGGCACCAGCTCATGTGCAGCGTCTCGGCCTGGTAGATCCGGACCATCTCCGGCACGCGACCGTGACACTCCAGGCAGGCGACGCCCTGCTGCACGTGGATCGAGTGGTTGAAGTAGACGAAGTCGGGGAGGTCGTGGACCCGGTTCCAGCGGAGCGGCGCGCCGGTCGCGAGGCTCCGCCGCACCGGCGCCAGCGCCTCGGCGTTGGTCCAGACTTGCGAGTGGCAGGTCATGCAGGTGTAGGTCGGCGGGTAGCCGGCGGAGGCCGCGACCTCGACCGTGTCGTGGCAGTAGCGGCAGTCGATCCCGAGCTGGCCGGCGTGGTGGCGGTGGCTGAACGGCACCGGCTGGTCGATCTGCTTGCCGACGCCGGTCAGGTAGTCCGAGCGCACCAGGCCGCCCGCGAGCAGGAGCAGGCCGACCACCAGCAGGCCGAGCCCGATCAGGACGACGCGGAGATAGGTGTCGGCAGCGCGGCTGAAGATCTGCGCCATGCGGGCTCGGGACGGTTTCCTGATCGTGATGCGCGTCTACAGGCCAACGACCTCGACCGGCTCCTGTTCCAGGCGAAGGTCGGCGGGCAACGCGACGATGGCGCCTCGGGCACGGCAAATCCGGCATCCGCGGCCCGATTCCGCGGCGCGCCCACGTTCTTCCACCCTTGACGCCTGCCGGGCACCGTGTTCTGAAGCGCGCAAATCGCTCCCGCCGCGCGATGACGCAACGCTTCCGGGATCAACCCGGCGCGGCATGCATTTCACAGGCGAGCGTCAGGCTTCACGATCCCGGAGATGGCAGCGTGACGACGAGCGGCCCCCGCATCTACAACCTGTTCCCGCTTCTCGCCGGGCCGATGCCCGCCTGGGCGGAGCACCTGCCGCGGATCGGCGGCATGGGCTTCGACTGGGTGTTCGTGAACCCGTTCCACTACCCGGGCTTCTCCGGCAGCCTGTACGCGATCAAGGACCTGGACCGGCTGCATCCGATCGTGGCGGTCGAGGGCAAGAAGCCGGACGAGCTGGTCAAGGGCTTCACCAAGGCGGCGAGGGGCCAGGGCCTGTCGGTGATGATCGACCTGGTCATCAACCACACCTCCAAGGACGCCCGCCTGGTCGACGAGCACCCGGAGTGGTTCCGGCGCGAGGACAACGGCGAGCTGCGCTCCCCGCGCGCCGTCGACCCGCTCGACCCGCGCAAGTTCACGGTCTGGGGCGACCTCGCCGAGATCACCTACGACGATCCCGGCATCCAGGCGGCGCAGATCCAGTTCTGGTCGGACTACGTGCGCGGATGCATCAAGCAGGGCGTCAGGGGCTTCCGCTGCGATGCCGCCTACCAGGTGCCGGCCGAGGTCTGGCAGGGGATCATCGGGGCGGCGCGCAAGGCCGACCCCGGGGCGCGGTTCTTCGCCGAGACCCTCGGCTGCACGCCCGCGCAGGTGACCGCGCTCGCGGGCGCCGGCTTCGACTTCATGTTCAACAGCTCGAAGTGGTGGGACTTCCGCTCGCCCTGGCTGCTCGAGCAGTACGAGATGTACCGCCACGTCGCGCCGACCGTCGCGTTCCCGGAGAGCCACGACACCGAGCGCCTGGCGATGGAGCTCGGCGACCCGGAGCCGGCCGAGCTCGAGCGCCGCTACCGCTTTCACTACCTGTTCTCGGCCGCGTTCTCGAGCGGCGTGATGATGCCGATGGGCTTCGAGTTCGGCTGCCGGACCCGGATGGACGTGGTCGGCTCGCGGCCGGGCGACTGGGAGTGGGAGACCGCGCAGCCGCGGATCGACCTCACCCGCTTCATCGGCGAGGTCAACCGGATGAAGGCGGCGGCGCCGGCCCTGAACGTCGAGGGGCCGCAGCGCGTGATCACCGCGCCCCACAGCCCGGTGGTCGGCCTGCTCAGGCTGTCGAAGGGCGACGTCTCGTCGTCCGGCGACGCGGCGATCGTGCTGATCAATCCCGACCCGGCGCGGGTCCAGGGGATCGATCCTGGCCCGCTGCTGAACGAGGTCAGCGGGCGGATCAGCCACTTCGAGGACGTCACGCCGAACGGGCCGGCCTGCCCCTTCGAGCCCGGCCACCCGATCAGCATGGAGCCGCTGTCGGTGCGGGTCTTCCGCGGCGCGGCCGAGGCCGCGCGGCAGATCACGCGCACGTCGAAGGCCGCTCAGGCAGCGGCCGAGAAGCGCCTGATGGGGCTCGCCCAGAACCGGGTGGTGATCGAGAAGGTGACGCCCGAGCTCGACGGCGGCCGCCACGCCATCAAGCGGGGGGTTGGCGACGTTGTCGCGGTCGAGGCCGACGTGTTCTGCGACGGCCACGACAAGATCGACGCCTGCATCAGGTACCGGGCGATCGACGAGGCCCACTGGCGGGAGGCGCCGCTCGTCTTCTGGGACAACGACCGCTGGCGGGGCCGCTTCCCGGTGACCCGGAACACCCGCTACTTCTACACCATCGAGGCGTGGCGCGACCTGTTCGACAGCTGGCGCGCCGAGATCATGAAGAAGCACGACGCCGGCCTCGACGTCGGCCTCGAGCTGACCGAAGGCCGCCAGCTGATCCTGAAGACCGCGGCGGCGGCCAAGGGCGACGACAGGAAGGCGCTGAGCGCGCTGGTGAGCGAGCTCGAGCAGAGCGGCGACGACCACGGCCGCCTGCTCCAGCGGATGCTCGCGGCCGACGTCCATGCCCTGATGAAACGCGCCGGGATCCGGACCAACGCCTCGACCTACAAGAACCAGCTCGAGGTCTTCGTCGACCGGCCGGGCGCCAAGTTCGCCGCCTGGTACGAGATGTTCCCGCGCTCGGCGAGCGACGACACCTCGCGCCACGGCACCTTCCGGGACGTCATCCGGAAGCTGCCGTACGTCCGGGACATGGGCTTCGACGTCCTCTACTTCACGCCGATCCATCCGATCGGGGCGAAGAACCGCAAGGGGCGGAACAACACCCTCACGCCCGGCCCGGACGACCCGGGCTCGCCGTACGCGATCGGCTCGAAGGATGGCGGCCACGATGCGCTCCATCCGGAGCTCGGGACGTTCGATGACTTCGCCGCGCTGGTCGAGGCGGCGCACGACCACGGGCTCGAGATCGCGATCGACTTCGCCATCCAGTGCGCCCCGGACCATCCCTGGATCACCGAGCATCCGGAATGGTTCGACTGGCGCCCCGACGGCTCGATCAAGTACGCCGAGAACCCGCCGAAGAAGTACGAGGACATCGTCAACGTCCACTTCTACCGCGATGCCCTGCCGGCGATCTGGTACGAGCTCCGGGACATCGTGCTGTTCTGGGTCGACAAGGGGGTCAAGATCTTCCGGGTCGACAACCCGCACACCAAGCCGGTGCCGTTCTGGGAGTGGATGATCCGGGAAGTGCTCGACCGCCACCCGGACGTGGTGTTCCTCGCCGAGGCCTTCACCCGCCCCAAGATGATGCGGCAGCTGGCCAAGGTCGGCTTCACCCAGTCCTACTCCTACTTCACCTGGCGGAACACCAAGGCCGAGCTGATCGAGTACCTGACCGAGCTGACGCAGGACGAGCCGAAAGAATACATGCGGGTCAACTTCTTCCCCAACACGCCCGACATCAACCCGGTGTATCTGCAGACCTCGGGGCCGCCGGGCTTCAAGATCCGCCTGGTGCTGGCGTCGACGCTGTCGACGGTCTACGGCATCTACAACGGCTACGAGCTCGCCGAGGGCCGGCCGATCCCGGGCAAGGAGGAGTATCTCGACAGCGAGAAGTACGAGATCAAGGCCTGGGACTACGACCGGCCGGGCAACATCCGCGACTACATCACGCGGGTGAACCGGATCCGGCGGGAGAACCCGGCCCTGCACGACTTCACCAACCTCCGCTTCCAGAACGCCTGGAACGACAACATCCTGGTCTACGGCAAGATGACCGGGGCCCGGGACAACATCATCCTGATCGCGGTCAGCCTCGATCCGCACGCGGCGCAGGCCTGCCACTTCGAGGTGCCGCTCTGGGAGCTCGGCCTGCCGGACCACGAGAGCGTCCAGGTCGAGGACCTGTTCACGGGCGGCCGCTTCACCTGGCACGGCAAGGTCCAGCACGTCTGGCTCGACCCGCAGGTGAACCCGTGCGCGATCTGGCGGATCACGCCGCCCGGCCTGCCGGGCTGATCCGTGTCCGGGTCCAGCACGTCGCGGGCTGCCCCCCACCCTGTCCCTCCCCCGCAAGGGGACCGGGTACGCCCGGCGCTGCGCGGCGCTTCCGGTCGAGGGCCGTCACGGGGACCAGACCGAAGGGCCGAAGCCGCTCGGCCGGCGCCCCCTCCCCCTCGAGGGAAGGCGGGGTGGGGGTGGACCAGCGCCGCCCTGGTACCGGATCGTCAAAAAGAAAAGGCTTTCGAGAGCGCGCAATGATCGATCAGACCCAGCCCGAGTGGTACAAAGACGCCGTCATCTACCAGCTGCACATCAAGGCCTTCTTCGACTCCAACAACGACGGGATCGGCGACTTCCAGGGGCTGATCCAGAAGCTCGACTACGTGCAGGAGCTGGGCGTCAACACGGTCTGGGTGCTGCCGTTCTATCCATCGCCGCTCAGGGACGACGGCTACGACATCGGGGACTACCGCAACATCAACCCGTCGTACGGGACGATGCGCGACTTCCGGCGCTTCGTCCGCGCCGCGCACGAGCGCGGGCTCAGGGTGATCACCGAGCTGGTCATCAACCACACCAGCGATCAGCACCGCTGGTTCCAGCGCGCCCGGCACGCCAAGAAGGGCTCGGCGCACCGCAACTACTACGTGTGGAGCGACACCGACAAATACTATCTCGGCACGCGGATCATCTTCATCGACACCGAGCAGTCGAACTGGTCGTGGGACCCGGTCGCCCAGCAGTACTACTGGCACCGGTTCTACTCGCACCAGCCCGACCTCAACTTCGACAACCCGCAGGTGATGCGGGAGGTGCTCTCGGTGCTGCACTTCTGGCTGAACACCGGGGTCGACGGGCTGCGGCTCGATGCGATTCCCTACCTGGTCGAGCGGGACGGGACCAACAACGAGAACCTGCCCGAGACCCACGAGGTGCTGAAGCGGATCCGCGCCGAGGTCGACCAGCATTTCGAGGGCCGGATGCTGCTCGCCGAGGCCAACCAGTGGCCCGAGGACGTGCTGCCGTACTTCGGCGACGGCGACGAGTGCCACATGGCGTTCCACTTCCCGCTCATGCCGCGCATGTACATGGCGCTGGCCCAGGAGGACCGCCATCCGATCGCCGACATCCTGCGCCAGACCCCGGACATTCCGGCGAACTGCCAGTGGGGGATCTTCCTCAGGAACCACGACGAGCTGACCCTCGAGATGGTGACCGACAAGGAACGGGACTACCTCTGGAACGTCTACGCTTCCGACCGGCGGATGCGCATCAACCTCGGCATCCGGCGGCGCCTCGCGCCCCTGCTCGACAACGACCTGCGCAAGATCCAGCTGATGAACAGCCTGCTGCTCTCGATGCCGGGGACGCCGATCGTCTACTACGGCGACGAGATCGGGATGGGCGACAACATCTACCTCGGCGACCGGGACGGCGTGCGCACGCCGATGCAGTGGTCGCCGGACCGGAGCGGCGGGTTCTCGCGGGCGGACCCGGCGAAGCTCTACCTGCCGGCGATCATGGACCCGATCTACGGCTTCGACGCGGTCAACGTCGAGGCGCAGCACCGCGACCCCTCCTCGCTGCTCAACTGGATGCGCCGGATGATCGCGGTGCGCCTCGGCCACAAGGCGTTCGGCCGTGGCACGCTGCGCCTGCTCTATCCGAGGAACCGGAAGATCCTCGCCTACGTCCGGGAGTACCAGGACGAGGAGGTGATGCTGTGCGTGGTCAACCTGTCGCGCTCGGCGCAGGCGGTCGAGCTCGACCTCTCGGAGTTCAAGGACCACGTGCCGATCGAGCTGCTCGGGCGGAGCGCCTTTCCGCCGGTCGGCGACCTCCCGTACCTGCTGACTCTCCCGGCCTACGGCTTCTACTGGTTCGCGCTCGCGCGCGAGGCCGAGATCCCGCGCTGGCACCTGCCGATCCCGGAGCCGCTCGACGACTTCTTCACCCTGGTCGTGCGGGAGGGTTGGCAGGCCCTGGTGCAGGGCCAGAGCCGGCGCGACTTCACGGGCGAGGTGATCCCGAAGTTCGCCCGTCAGCAGCGCTGGTTCGCGGCCAAGGACGAGACCGTGCTCGGCTCCTCGGTGGTCAGCTGGGCGCACCTTCCGGGGCCGGGAGACGGCTTCTTCCTCGGCGAGGTGGCGGTCGAGCTGTCGGGCGAGCCGGCGCAGCACTACTTCCTGCCGCTCGCCACCAGCTACGACGAGCAGGCGCTGGCCTTCGGCTGGCCGCTGCTGCCCTACACGCTCGCCCAGGTCCGGCGGGGGCCGAAGGTCGGCGCTCTGGTCGACGCCGCGGCGGTGCCCGAGTTTCCGCCGGCGGCGCTCAAGGCGATGCGCGACGGCACCACGCTCAAGGCCGGTGACGGCGAGGTCCGGTTCTGGTCGACCTCGGCCATGGCCGAGGTCGATCTCGACGCCGAGATGGAGGTCAAGCCGCTCGGCGTCGAGCAGAGCAACTCGTCGATCCGCCTCGGCCAGCAGGTGATCTTCAAGGCCTACCGGCGGCTCGCGCCCGGCGTCCAGCCCGAGCTCGAGATCGGCCGCTTCCTGGTCGAGGAGGCCGGCTACCACAACACGCCGCCGCTGCTCGGCGCGATCGAGCGGGTCGGCGCCGACGGCGAGAGCACGGCCTGGGGCGCCGCCTTCGGCTTCGTCCTGAACCAGGGCGACGGCTGGGCGTGGACGGTCGACTACCTGTCCCGGACCCTCGACGACCTGCGCCTGATGGTCACCGCTCGTACCGACGACGACGATATCCCGCTCGACCTCGAGGAGCCGCACGGGATGTATCTGGCCCAGGTCAGGGTGCTCGGCGAGCGGACCGCCGAAGTGCACCGGGCGTTCGCCGTGCCGACCGAGGATCCGGCGTTCGCCGCCGAGCCGATCGGCGAGAGCGACCTCGAGACCTGGCGCGAGGCGGCGATCGAGCAGGCGGCGGCGGCGGTCCGCGCGATCCGTCAGGCGCTCACCCGGCTCGAGCACGACGACCGGGCGCTCGCGGAGCGCCTGCTCGAGCAGGAGGGGGCGATCGCCGACCGGATCGAGGAGCTGACGGCGACCCCGGTCGAGGCGACCAAGACCCGGGTCCACGGCGACTACCACCTCGGCCAGGTCCTGGTCGCCAAGGCCGACTTCTACCTGCTCGACTTCGAGGGCGAGCCGGCGCGGCCGCTCGCCGAGCGACGGATCAAGACCTCGCCGATGAAGGACGTGGCGGGCATGCTGCGCTCGTTCGACTACGCCGCCGAGACCGCGATCAGCCGCGCGGCGGAGGTCGATCCCGGCACCACGGAGACGATCGCGCACCTCGCCCGGATCTGGCGCGGCGCCACCACCCGCTCCTTCCTCGACGGCTACCGGAGCGCGATCGGCGACTGCTCGAGCTTCCCGCGCGATCCCCGGGCCGCGGCGCGGCTGGCCGAGCTCTTCCTGCTCGAGAAGGCGCTCTACGAGATCTGCTACGAGGCGGCCAACCGGCCGACCTGGCTGAGAATTCCGATCGCAGGCGTGCTCAGTCTGCTGGAGAACGGTTCAGCAATGGAGTTCAGTGATGGCGAGGACTGAAGCAGCCGCCGCCGGCCTGCCGTCGGGCGCGATCGAGGCGCTGGTCCGCGGCGATCACGGCGACCCGTTTGCGGCGCTCGGCATGCATCCGGCCGGCAGGAAGGGGGTCGTGGTCAGGGTGTTCCGCCCGGATGCCGGGCGCGCCTGGGTCCTCAGGGCGGACGGCTCGACCCTCGGCGAGATGTCGCGGCTTCATCCCGAAGGCTTCTTCGTCGCCGACTTCCCCAAGGAGGGCCCCTTCCCCTACCGGCTGCGCTTCGAGAGCGGCCCGCACCAGTGGGAGGCCGACGATCCCTACCGCTTTCCGCCGATCCTCGGCGAGATCGACGTCCACCTGCTCGCCGAGGGCAGCCACCTCGAGCTGTACCGGAAGCTCGGCGCCCACCCGATGCGCCTGGACGGCGTCGACGGCGTCGCCTTCCTGGTCTGGGCGCCGAGCGCGTCCCGGGTCTCGGTGGTCGGCAACTTCAACGGCTGGGACGGCCGCCGGCACGTGATGCGCAAGCGGGTCGAGTGCGGCGTGTTCGAGATCTTCGTCCCCGGCATCGGCCGGGGCGAGCCCTACAAGTACGAGATCAAGGGGCCGAACGGCGAGCACCTGCCGCTCAAGGCCGACCCGGTCGCCTTCCGCGCCGAGCATCCGCCGAAGACCGCGTCGGTGGTGCACGGCCTCCAGGAGATGGCTTGGCGCGACGAGGGCTGGATGGCCGAGCGGGAGCGGGCGAACGCCGTGGACGCCCCGATCTCGATCTACGAGGTGCACCTCGGCTCGTGGATGCGGGTGCCGGAGGACGGCAACCGCTACCTGACCTACGACGAGCTCGGCGACCGGCTGATCCCCTACGTCAAGGAGCTCGGCTTCACCCATCTCGAGTGCCTGCCGGTCTCGGAGTTCCCCTTCGACGGCTCCTGGGGCTACCAGCCGATCTCGCTCTACGCGCCGACCAGCCGGCACGGCGACCCCGAGGCCTTCGGCCGCTTCGTCGACCGCTGCCACCAGGCCGGGATCGGCCTGATCCTCGACTGGGTGCCCGGCCACTTCCCGACCGACCCGCACGGCCTCGGGCTGTTCGACGGCACCCACCTCTACGAGCACGCCGATCCGCGCCAGGGCTTCCAGCAGGACTGGAACACGCTCATCTACAACTACGGCCGGCGGGAGGTCCTGAACTTCCTGCTCGCCAACGCCCTGTTCTGGCTGCGGCACTGGCACATCGACGGCCTGCGCGTCGATGCGGTCGCGTCCATGCTCTACCTCGACTACAGCCGCTCCGCCGACCAGTGGGTGCCGAACGTGCATGGCGGGCGCGAGAACCTGGAGGCGATCGCGTTCCTCAAGCGGCTGAACGAGCTCGCGTTCGGCGAGGCGCCGGGCTCGACCACGATGGCGGAAGAATCCACCTCCTGGCCCTCGGTTTCGCGGCCGACCTACCTCGGCGGACTCGGCTTCGGCTTCAAGTGGAACATGGGCTGGATGCACGACACCCTCGACTACATGAGCCGCGAGGCCGTGTTCCGGAAGTACCACCACGGCCAGCTGACCTTCGGGCTGGTCTACGCGTTCAGCGAGAACTTCGTCCTGCCGATCAGTCACGACGAGGTGGTGCACGGCAAGGGCTCGCTGATCAACAAGATGCCGGGTGATCTCTGGCAGAAGTTCGCGAACCTGCGCGCCTACTACGGCTTCATGTTCGGCCATCCCGGCAAGAAGCTGCTGTTCATGGGCTGCGAGATCGCGCAGTTCCGGGAGTGGAACCACGACAGCAGCCTCGACTGGCACCTGACCGGGGAGCCGATGCACCAGGGCATGCAGTTCCTCATCCGGGACCTCAACCGGACCTACCGCGAGCTGGGGGCGCTGCACGAGAAGGACGCCGAGCCCGACGGCTTCGAATGGCTCGAGCTCCACGATGCCGACCAGAGCGTCCTCGCCTTCGTGCGCAAGGGCCGGGACCCGGCGAAGATCGCGGTGGTGGTCGCGAACTTCACTCCGGTGCCGCGCACCGGCTACCGGGTCGGCGTGCCGCTGCCCGGCTTCTACCGGGAACGGATCAACAGCGACGCCGCCATCTACGGCGGCAGCAACCACGGCAATGCCGGCGGCGTCTGGTCGCAGGAACTTTCATCCCATGGCCGGCCGTTCTCTCTCGAGTTGACGTTGCCGCCCCTGGCGACGTTGATCCTCGAGCGCAACGCCAACTGAAAAGACCAAGGACATGGCTTCGGGTCGGATGACGGTGTGGCCGGGACGGCCGCACCCCTTAGGCGCGACGTGGGATGGCAGCGGGGTCAACTTCGCCCTGTTCTCGG
>DASUSF010000124.1:0-7115 GCA_036375275.1 Geminicoccaceae bacterium
CTTCTTGGCCGCCGCGCCCTTCTTTCTCGCCGGCTTCTTCGGCCGTCCGAGCCCGATCTTCAGGGCGAGCTCACGCCGCATCAGCGCGTAGCTCGGCGCCACCATCGGGTATTCGGGCTTGAGGCCGAACGTCGCGCGGTAGCTGTCCGGCGTGAGTCCGTGCTCGCTGGTCAGGTGCCGCTTCAGCATCCTCTGCTTCTTGCCGCAGACCAGGCAGATCAGATGATCGCTGCCGATCGAACGGCGGACCGGGACCGCCGGCTCGGGCTTCTCGACCGTCGGCTCTTTTGCCTTGCCGAGCTCTTGCAGCTGATGACCGACTTCGGCGATCAGGTGGCCGATCTCGCTGATCCCGATTGTGTTGTTTGACACGTAGGCGGACGCGATTTCGGCGGTCAGCGCGGCGAGCGACTGCTCCGTCGTCTGCATATCATGGTCCTGCATCGGGGCTTACCTTCGTGAGTGCGCTTAACAAGTATTCGTCCGAGCTGCATCTGGCAAGATGGCGGTAGAAAAAATCGAGTGCCGCGCGAAGGGGTGAACCGCGGTAAATCAGCTCCGTCGACCATCTGGTGATGCCAGTGGTGTTCATTGCCTCGGTCGGGTCCGGGGCGCCTGCTCGATGATCGGGCGCAGCAATGCCGCGTGGTCCAGCCCGACGTGCGCTTGTGGATCCGGTCCAGCAGAGCCTGTGCGACAGGCATCGGCCGCCTCGGGCGAAGTCGGGCCGAAGAAGAGGAAAAGCTCCAGGAAGCCCGACGCCCACGGACATCGACGAGCCCAGGGCCAGCCAGGCTTCGCTTGACCTGCCGGTTCGGCAGGACAGTGCGCCGCGGCGAATGAAAGAGGCGGCCTATGCGGCGATCCCCAGAAGGCGGAAAGTCTGCAAGTCTCTCCTGTAGTCGCGGCTGCGCAAGGTCAGGGCCGGCCGCTGGTCACTCCCAGCTCCCGGAGCGTGCTCCGGATGGCGTCGATCGCGCCGCTCATGTCCAGAGGCCCGAGGTGCCCGATGCACCCGATCCGGAAGCTCGGGGCGACGGTGAGCTTGCCGGGGTAGATGACGTAGCCTCGCCCGCGCAGGCGGTCGTAGAAGGCCTGAAAGTCGAAACCCGGATCCCGAGGCATCCGGAAGGTGACGATGATCGGCGCCTGCAGATGCTCCGGCAGCAGGGGCTCGAAGCCGAGTTCGCGCATGCCGGTGGTCAGGATCCGGCAGTTTTCCCGGTAGCGCGCGCCACGGCCGGCGACGCCGCCCTCCTCCTGGTGCTCGAGCAGCGCACGCTCGAGCGCGGCGAGGACGTGGGTCGGCGGCGTGAACTGCCACTGGCCATTCCGCTCCAGCCCGAGCCACTGATCGTGGAGGTCGAGCGACAGCGCCGGCGCCCGGCCTTCGGCCCCTGCCAGCGCGTCTTCGCGGATGATCGCGAAGCCGACCCCCGGGACCCCCTCGAGGCACTTGTTGGCCGAGGCGGCGAGCGCCTCGAAGGGCACCTCGCGGGCGTCGAGCGGCAGCGCGCCGAAGGCGCTCATGGCGTCGATCAGGAGGCGGCGGCCGTGCCGGGCGGTCACCTCGGCGATCGCCTCGATCGGGTTCAGGATGCCCGAGGTGGTCTCGCAGTGCACGGCGGCGACGTGGCTGATCGAGGGATCGGAGGCCAGCGCCCGATCGAGCGCGGCGATGTCGGCGGGTTGATCCTCGGCCGTCCGCAGCGCCTCCACCGGGGTGCCGTGGTAGCGGGCCATGGCGACCATGCGCTGCCCGTACGCGCCGTTCACGAGGACGAGAAGCCTGCCGTCCCGGGGCACCAGGGTGCCGAGCATGGCCTCGACGATGAAGGTCCCGCTGCCCTGCAGGGGCACGCAGACGTGGCTCCCGGCTCCGCCTGCCAGCGCCAGGAGGCGCTCGCGGACGCGGGCGTTCAGCGCGATGAACCCCGGGTCGCGCGAGCCCCAGTCGCGCAGCATGGCCTGCTTGACGCTCGCCGATGTGGTGAGGGGGCCGGGCGTGAGGAGCAGCGGTTCGTCCTGGGCGGTGGTCATCATCGTATTCCCATGCGGCTGGCCGGCGGCCTCGCGCGGCGCAGACCTCGAAGAGGCTCAGTGGCGTCGGGCTCCGGCGAGCGGGCGCCCTCCGCTCCAGGCACGCTCCGCCCGCCGGGCGAGCCAGCGGCCCAGAGCATAGCCGGCCGCGCCGCCGGCGACGTTGAGGATGAAGTCGTTGATCGACGGGTTGCGCACCGAGATGAAGATCTGGGCGACTTCCATGCTCGCGCTCACGCCGGCGATCAGGAGCACCGCAGCGATGGCGGCGCGGCGCGTGTCCGGACGCGACGCCATCCCCAGGAACAGGCCGAGAGGCAGGTACATCACGAGGTTGTTGACCGCGTCCCTCGTCTGCAGATGCCGGAACGGCTCGAGCTTGGGCTCGCGGCTCATGATCCAGAAGGTCGCCGGCCGTTGCAGGGGCTCCGCTCCAGGGTACGCACGCATCGCGTCCGGTGTCCGGACGACCACGCGGCCGATGTCGCCGAGCCAGGGATGGTTGCCGCTGATCTCGTTGCCGAAGGTGAGCCGGTACGTCGCATCCCACGTCCGGAGCGGGTCGGGCGCGAGGTCGAGCCGGATCGGGCGCTCGTCGCCCGCGCGCAGCGCGAGCGTCCCCGGCGCGACGGTCAGGGCGACGTCGAGCCAGCTGCCCGCCTGGAGGACGTCGCGCGCGCGCGCCACCCGCGCGGCATCGTCGGCCGTGTCGCCGGCACCGGGCGAGCGCAGGTACACCATCAGGTCGTCGCCCTGCTGGGCGATGGCGAGGTTGCGCTCGAAGCCGCTGCCCGCGACGCTGAGGATGCGGGCCCGATCGCTCTGCCGGGTCACGAGCGGCCGCACGCGCAAGCTGATCTCCAGGCGGCCACTGCGGATCGCGGTGTCGAGCCAGGCCGGTGGCCCGGAGGTCACGGCGAGGCCGGGCGAGAGAAAGCGCAGGCCGACGTCGGCTTCCAGGCGGGCGCCGTTCGCGACGTTGCGGGGCGGATCCCAGGTGAACGGCCAGAGCGAGACCAGAACGTAGCCGGCCACGGCGAGCAGGCCGACCGGCCAGCGGACGACCGGCGCCTGCAGCCACGCCCAGGCCCGCCTCGCCCAGGCGCCGACCGACCCCCGAACCACGGAGCGCTGCCGTCCTAGTGGTTCGAACCTGACGGAGGATTCCCTCCGTCAGGTGTCCCACGAACCACTAAACTCATGATTCTAGTGGTCTCTGCGATCAGCCGCATGAGAGGCATCCGTCTGATCCAGACCACTAGACGTTCGGGCCGGACGGAGAGCCGGCCTCGTCCGGTGGGTCGCGGAGCACGGCGCCGCTCGCCGTCGTGGTGTCTCCGATCAGCCGTCGCTGGGTCATCTGTCCGATCCGGACCACCAGAGGCCGAGGGTGGAGGCGGCACGGGCCTGGCCGGGCCCGGGCGCCCCGCCGGGCCCGACCGCGCCGAGCCCGGTCGCCGCGAGCGGGTCCACCGCGCCTCGGTAGCCGCCATCCTGCGCTCCCGGCCAGCCCCTCGCGGCAAGGTCGAGCGCGCCATGCGCGGCGGGACCGTCGGGCGCAGGGCGGTAGTCGCCTCCGGCCGGATCGCGCAGCATCGGATCCGCCTCGACGCCCGCGCGCTCCCATCCCGGCGGGTAATAGGCGCGCGTGGTCTCCGCGAAGGCCGACCTGCGGAACTCGGCGAGCGACCGGAAGTTGCGGGTCTCCTCGCCGTTGATCCACGAGCGGAACAGCGGCTCCTGCGGGTCGGGCACGGTGCGGTGGTAGAGATTGCCGTCGAAGATCTCGGCGCCGTCGTCGACCCGCTCGCCCCGCGCCACCCGGTCGTCGGACCGTTGCACGAAGATGTTGTTGTAGACCTCGTGGGGCGGCCCGTCGCGCGGCCCGTCCCGGTCCTGGCCGGCGCCGGAGCTGTTGGTGTTGGTCCGGAACAGGATGGTGTTGTTGTAGATCTTCCAGGGGTCCGGACCGGCGGACTTCATGCTGTGGGTCGGCATGGCGATGTGGTAGCGCCATCCCGCCTCGCCCTCGCCGAGGCGGCTGTACAGCTCGTCGTAGCGGACGTCGATGATGTTGTGATGGATGTACTTGGTCCCGGGCGCGGTCGACGGTCCGGAGCCGTGGTGCGAGGGGCCGGGGCCGAACATCAGGTTGTAGGCGAACTCGACGTGGGCCGCGGCCGTCCCGAGCTGCAGGGCGTCGTCGATCACCCGGTCGAACACGTTGTGCCGGACGCTCAGCCGCTCCGGGCTGCCGGCGGCCGTGATGCCGTCGAACACGTCCAGGAAGCGCGACCCCGTGATGCTGATGCAGTCGCCCCCACTCCGGAGGATCACCCCGCTGAGCTTGAGGGCGGCCGCGACGCGGGGTCCCGACTTGACGTCCCGCCAGGACGCCCAGGCCGGAAAGCCGGCATCGAACGTGACATCGCGGAGCGCCAGATCGCGCACGCCCTCCTCGATCAGGACGCCGGTCCGGCCGGGCGTGATCTCGAGGTCGATCAGGCTCACCAGAGCGCCCGACTGCACATCCAGCGGCCGCAGGAAGTGCCTGATCGCCAGTCCCTGGAGGACGAGGCCGTGCACGCCGTCGAGCCGGAGGCCGGACACCTGGTTGCCGATGAACAGCCGGTTGCGCCGGGGGTCGGGATCGCTCGGGATCTCGAACACCCTGCCGTGGATCGCGCGCGGATCAGGCGGCTGCAGCCGGACGTAGAGGTGCCCGTCGTCGCGGTTCCAGTGCAGGCCCGGGCCGATGTAGTAGCGTCCGGATTCCTCCCAGGTCGTCGTCTCTGCAGCGATCGCCTCGGGATCAGGGTAGACGTTGAGCGCGTAGAGCTCGCCGTCGACCTCGATCTTGCCGAAGAACGCGCCGGGCTCGTACCTCCGCTTCGACCGCCAGAGGCCGGTCTCTGCAGCCACCAGCGTCCACTCGTCGTTGTCGGGCGTCTGGAACTCGGGGAAGCTGCCGTCGATCACGACCTCCTCGCCCGCGAAGCTCACGATCGCGATCGGTGCCCCGGGCTCGCCCCGGGCCCGGATCTCGATGCCGTGCTCGCGGTAGGTGCCGCCACGCACGAAAAGTGTGTCGCCCGGGCGGAGCTGGGCCACGGCATGGCCGAGGGTCCGCCAGGGCCGCTCCCGCCCGCCCGCGGCCGTGTCGTCGCCGTCGGGCGAGACGAACAGCTGGCGACCCGCGCCGAGATCCGCCTCCTCGGGAGGGGCGGCGCACGCCCGCGGCCCGGGCGCCGGCGCGGACGCACCGGCGGGCTCTGCCTGGGCCAGGGTGATCCGTCCCCGCGGGGGCGCGGGGACGGCGCCGCAGATGCCGTCCGTGCCGGGCAGGAACTCGACCGCATGGAGCGCAGCGCAGAGTTGCGCCCGCGCGAGCACCGCGGCGGGCGGACCGGGCACCTCCACGCACGAGCGGCAGGACAGGTCCGTCTGCTGGAGCGGACCCACATCGGGCGTGAATTCCAAGAGCCACTCCTCTGAAGCCGCGGAACGGGAAGGTCGAAGCAGACGAGCCTCGCGCGGCCCTCGCCCGGAGCTGTCTCCGCCGCGGCTGCCCGGAACCGTAAAATAAATCATCGCCGCTCAGCAATCAAGGTGGCTCTTTTCATTGCAAATCTGAGGTAGTAACCGGCGTATTGCTATTTTCACTGCGGATTGTGACGGTACGGGAATACGACCTGAAGCAGTTTCACGCGAGTGGATGCTTGGCCGGGGACGCCGCTCGTGTTGTGGTGCAGCGCGGCCGGCGGCGACGATTGCCCGGCTTCGAGGGCCGCGCATCGAAGCGGCATCCGGATCGCGCCACGGAAGTGACCGGCGCCGGGCGCGGTCTGGAGCGGCAGGAGTCACGCGGCAGGAGTGACGATGGAGCCTCGACACGTCGTGCTGATCGCGAACACCGGCTGGAACGTCGTCCGTTTCCGGGCCGAGCTGATCGCGGGGCTGCTCGAGGCGGGCTGGCAGGTCTCCACGATCGCCGCGTTCAGCGACGAGGACCTCGATCGTCTGCAGAGCCTGGGCGCGCGACCGGTCCGTCTCGCCATCGACGCGGCGGGCCGGAACCCGGTGCGCGACCTGATCTATCTCGGGCAGCTGGCGCGCTGCATCCGGCGCCTCCGTCCCGACCTCGTCCATCTGTTCACGATCAAGCCGGTGATCTGGGGGGCGCTCGCGGCGAAGGTCGCCGGCGTGCCCGGCGTCGTCGCGTCGCTCACCGGCGCGGGCATCCTCCGCGCCGACGACCGGCCCTGGCTCGGACACCTCCTCCGGCCGCTGGTCCGGCGCGCGCTGTCGGGCCGCCCGGAGGTCGTATTTCAGAACCTGGACGACATGCGGACCTTCGTCGCGGCCGGGATGGTCGGCGCCGATCGCGCGACCCACATCGCCGGCTCCGGCATCGACACCCTGGCGCTGGTGCCCGATCTCTCCCGACCGGCGGCAGAGCGCACCACGTTCGTGATGGCGTCGCGCATGCTGTGGAGCAAGGGGGTCGCGGACTTCGTGGCCGCCGCCCGCCTGGTCAGGCGCCGCCATCCCGCCGCCCGGTTCGTCCTGTTCGGGGGCGCCCGGGAGGATTACGGCTCCAAGAACCCGGACTTCATCGAGCGGCCCTGGCTCGAGGGCCTGAACCGCGAGGGGGTGGTCGAGTGGCGCGGCTGGACCCGCCCGAGCGACGTGGAGGCCGCCATGCGGGGCGCCGCGGCGGTGGTCCTGCCGTCGTACTATGCGGAGGGGGTGCCGCGGGCGCTGATCGAGGCGACCTCGGCCGGGGTGCCGGTGATCACGACCGATCTGCCGGGATGTCGCGACACGGTGCTCGAGGGACGATCGGGCTTCCTGGTGCCGCCCCGTGCCCCGGCGCGGCTGGCGGCGGCGATGGTGGAGCTGCTCCGCGATCCGGAGCGCGCCGCGGCGATGGGGCGGGAGGGGCGCCGGCTGGCCGCGGCGAGGTTCGACAAGCGGATCATCCTCGCCCGGACCTTGGCCGTCTATGAGCGGGCCCTGGCGCCCGGGCCGCACCGCCGGCGAGCCCCCGCTCCGATCGCGCGCTCGTGAGCGCG
>DASUSF010000125.1:0-7566 GCA_036375275.1 Geminicoccaceae bacterium
TGCTGTGGCGTCACGCTCGAAGCGGACGCGGCCCCGACGGTACGCCCGCCCGATCGCCTCCGCGGCCCGGGCACCGGGCCGGCTTGTCGGGACGGCCGGCGGTCCAGGGCCGGCAGGACGGAGAGCCCGGCAGCGGCGCGCGGGCCCGGCGCTCAGTCTTCCCCCGCTGCCACCGCGGCCGCCGGCGGCAGCGACGGGACCGGCAGGGTGAAGCGGAAGACGGCGCCGGCGGGGCGGGCGTTCTCGACCCAGATCCGGCCGCCGAAGCGCTCCACGATGTGCCGGCAGATGGTGAGCCCGAGCCCGCTCCCGGCCGGCTTGCCCGCCGCCGGGTCGGGGTCGAACTGGCGGAACTTCTCGAACACCCGCTCGCGCGCGGCCTCCGGCACGCCCGGCCCGTTGTCCTCGACGCTGACCCGCAGCCCGGCGGCATCGCGGGCGAGCCCGACCCGCACCCGCCCGCGCCCGGGCGGCACGAACTTCGCGGCGTTCGAGAGCAGGTTGATCACCACCTGCATCAGGCGGTCGCGGTCGACCGTGATCGGCTCGAGGCCGCGCTCGAGGTCGGCCTCGACCACGACGCCCTTGTTCCGGAACAGGCCCTGCGTCGCCGACAGGGCGTCGTCGATCACCTCCGCCGGGTCGCAGCGGGTCAGGCGCCACTCCATCCGCCCGGACTCGATCTTCGAGACGTCGAGGAGGTCGTTGATCAGCCGGGTCAGCCGCTCGGATTCCTTGACCACGACGCCGAGGAACCGGGCGCGCTCGGCCACCGGCAGGTCCGGGTTGTCCTGCAGGATCTCCGAGAAGGAGCGGATCGAGGTCAGCGGCGTCCTGAGCTCGTGGCTGACGGTCGAGAGGAAATCGTCCTTCAACCGGTCGAGCTCCGTCAGCCGCACGTTCGCCTCGGTCAGCTCGGCGTGGGCCCGTTCCAGGGCCGCCGACTTCTGCTTGAGCTCGTGGCTGTAGGCGATGACCTGCGACGCCTCGTCGAGGATCGCCATGACCTCGTCGGCGCTGAAGTCGTCGCCCTTGACCACCGTCGAGATCATGACCCGCGCCGAGGCCGCGCCGATCGCGCCCGCGAGCAGGCGCTCGGCGTAGCTCACGAGGTCGCTGTCCGCCTGCCCGCCGAGGTCGGGCGTCAGGCCCCGCCCCCGCGCGTGCTCGGCGAGCGCCCGCGCGGTCCGCTCGGGGCCGAGGTAGCGGGCGAGCAGCGCCTGGAGATCGGCGACCGTCGCGATGCCGCGCCAGAGGTGGGGGCCGCCGCCAAGCCGGTCGACCTCGACGAACAGCGTGGCCTGCACGCGCTCGAAGCTGTTCTGCCGGTCGACCAGCGAGGCGCCGACCAGGAGCCCGAGGTTGGCGGCGAGGCTCCAGATCAGGGCATGGCTGACGTTGCCGAGGCCGTCGAGCCCGAACAGGGCGTACGGTCGCAGCAACTCGATCCCGAACGGCCCGTCGGTCACGAACCCGAGATCGAGCCAGCCGGAACGGGCGAAGGCGGGCAGCAGCAGGCAGTACAGCCAGACCACGAAGCCGGCCGCGAGCCCGAGCAGCGCCCCACGCCGGGTCGCCCCGGTCCAGAACAGGCCGACCAGGATCGGCGGCGCGAACTGGGCCGCCGCCGCGAACGAGACCAGCCCGGTGGTGGCGAGGGCGTACGAGCTGCCGACCAGCTTGAAGTAGAGGTAGCCGAGCAGCAGCGTGACCAGGATGCCGCCGCGACGGATCGCGAGCAGCAGGCTGCCGAGGTCCTCGCGCTGGTTGAGGCGGAGGAAGCGCAGCCGGAGCAGAACCGGCATGATCAGGTCGTTGCACAGCATGGTCGACAACGCGACCGTGGCGACGATCACCATCGCGGTCGCGGCGGACAGCCCGCCGACGAAGGCGAGCAGCGCGACCGCCGGCTGGTCGGCGGCCATCGGCAGCATGAGCACGAAGAAGTCGGCGTCGACCGCGCCGTCCGGAAAGCGGAGGAGGCCGGCGAGCGCGATCGGCAGCACGAACAGGTTGATCACGAGCAGGTAGAGCGGGAACAGCCAGACCGCCTTGTCGAGATGCTCCTCGTTGACGTTCTCGATCACCGCGACCTGGAACTGGCGCGGCAGGAACAGGATGGCGAGGCCGGAGAGGCAGGTCAGCGCGAACCAGTCGAGGTAGCCGAAGCCGGTGCCGGCGAAGGTCAGGAGCTGCTCGTGGCCGGCGCGGCCGGCCCGTCCGACGAGGTCGGCGAAGCCGTCGAACATGCCGTAGGTCACGAACGCGCCGACCGTCACGAACGCCGCGAGCTTGACCACCGACTCCAGCGCGATCGCGAGCACCATGCCCTGGTGGTGCTCGGTCGCGTCGATGTGCCGGGTGCCGAACAGGATGCTGAAGGCGGCGAGCAGCAGGGCGACGTAGAGCGCCAGGTCCTTGAAGAAGGGCGTGGTCTCGGCGGTGCCCGCGAGGCGCGGCTCCGGCCAGGCCATCATCACCTCGACGCTGACCGAGATCGCCTTCAGCTGGAGCGAGATGTAGGGCATGATGCCGACCACCGCGATCAGCGTGACCAGCCCGCCGAGCAGCGCGCTCTTGCCGTAGCGGGACGCGATGAAGTCGGCGATCGAGGTGATGCCGTACGCCTTGGTGATC
Source organism: Geminicoccaceae bacterium (assembly GCA_036375275.1). GTDB lineage: Bacteria > Pseudomonadota > Alphaproteobacteria > Geminicoccales > Geminicoccaceae > DASUSF01. Next base: position 2,638 of record DASUSF010000125.1, read on the forward strand.
CGGAGCATCTTCCGGAGCAGGAACCACCACAGACAGGCCATGAGGGTCGGCCCGAGATAGATCGGGAGGAAGCCGATCCCGCCCGCCGCCGCCCGCCCGACGCTGCCGTAGAACGTCCAGGCGGTGCAGTAGACCGCGATCGAGAGGGTGTAGACGGTGCCGCTGTTGATGATGCTGCGGCCCTGCTCCGCGCGCCGGTCGCCGAGCCACGCGACGCCGAACAGGAGGCCGAGGTAGGCGCTCGAGACCAGGAGGATGGTCCAGCCGCCGAGCATCGTCAGCGGGGCCTCCGGCGGCCGCCGACCAGGCCGAGCAGGACGATGATCAGGGCCCAGGCCGTGAACAGGTAGACCACCAGCGGCGGCAGCCCGAGCCATCGCGGCAGCGCGTCGACCACGACCAGCAGCGGGAAGTTCAGGAGCAGAAGCCCGAACAGGAAGATCGCGATCAGACGCTTGCCGCGTTGCTCGTCGCGCATGGCCACGTCGCTCAGCCGCCGACCCGCACGCCGCGGCGCGCGCCGCTGCCGAACGCCTCGGCCTGCCGCCGCCGGAGCGCGACCGCCCGCTCGCTCAGCCGGAGCGCGTCGCCGAGGGTCCGGACGCCGCGCCCGGCGAGCAGGTCGATCATCCGGAGAAACACCTCGGCCGTGCCGAGCGCGTCGCCGAGGGCCTGGTGACGGTCGGCGAGGACCACGCCGAAGCGCGCCGCGATCGCATCCAGGCCATGCTCGTCGGTGTGGTCGTGGAGGATCGCCGAGAGCAGCAGCGTGTCGAGCACCGGCTGATCGAAGCGGACCCCGGCCCGCTCCTCCGCCTTGCGCAGGAAGGCGAGATCGAAGGCGGCGTTGTGCGCCACCAGCACCGCGCCCTCGGCGAAGGCGTGGAACTGCGCGAGCGCGATCTCGATCGGCGGCCGCCCGCGGACCATCGGGTCGGTGATGCCGTGGAAGCGGCTCGAGGCTTGCGGGATCGGCCGGCCGGGATCGACCAGGCGGTCGAAGGTCTCGCCCGAGAGCAGCCGGCGGTTCACGATCCGGACCGCGGCGATCTGGACGATCTCGTCCCGGCCCGCCGGATCGAGGCCGGTGGTCTCGGTGTCGAACACGACGTAGGTCAGGCTGGCGAGCGGCCGCTCGAGCAGGCCCGGGGTGGCGGTCGCCCGCTCCATCAGGTCGAAGTCGTAGAACTCGGGGCGCGGCGGCAGGTCGGCGGGCGCATCCCCCGTCGCCAAGCGCGACGACGCCGGCAGCAGCAGGCGGAGCACCGATTCCTCCGGTCGCCCGCCGTCCTGGCTCCAGGCCTCCGCCTGATGCCGCTCGAGCACGTCGCGCAGACGCTGCAGGCCCGCCGATTCGGGGAGGTCGCGGTCCAGCCACCCGGCGAGCACCGCGGGCGAGACGGGGCTGCCGGCGTAGCGGAGGTCGAGCCGCACCCGGGAGCCGGCGCGGGCGGCCTCGAGATCGACCCGCGTGACGCCGCTCGCGCCCGCCAGCGCCCGCACCAGGCCCTCGAGCAGCATCGCGAGGTGGACGCCGTCGCCGCGCAGCCAGACCGGCAGGCCGATGGCCTGGAGCACGAGCGGCGGCTCGGCGTCCGCGAGCCGGTGGCCGGCCTGGAGCCCGAGGTCGCTCGTGAGCAGGTCGGCGTCCGGCCATGCGGCCTCGGCGAGCGCGCCGAGCGCGTGGTCGAGGTCGTCGAGCCGCGCCCGGAACAGCACCGCCTCACGCTCCACCACCCCGCCGAAGTCGTGACGGTGAGCGGGCGCGAGGTCGGGGTCGCCCAGCATCTCGGCGGCGGCGATGAGCGAGGCGGCCGGCGCGCGGAGCGCCCGGACCCGCCGTGCGACCTCTCCGGGTCCGCCGGCGGGGGCGCGGAGGTGCGCCGTCGCGTCGACGAACTCCAGGATGAACCCGGCCGCGCCGCCCCCGCGCCGGATCGGCGCCATCCGGCAGCGGAGCAGCCGCTCGCCGTCCGCCGTCGTGCACAGGAACGCCTCGCTGACCGCGCTCGCCTCGCCGTGGTCGTCCCCGGCGCCCAGGAGCCTCTGCACATGGCGGACCGGCCCGCTCGCGATCAGGCGATCGAGCGGGCGGTCGAGGCCGAGGCCCGGCGGCGCGCCGAGGATCCGCCGGGCGGCGTCGTTGAACAGGAGGATCCGCCGGTCGGCCGAGCAGCCGATCACCCCGTCGCCGAGGCTCTGCAGGACCGCTTCGAGGCGCACCCGCTGCTCGTCGCCGCGGGCACCGGCCTCGCGCAGCGCCCGGTCCTGCTCGTGGCGGAGCTCGCGGGTCCGCTCCGCCAGCGCCGCGAGCGCCGCCGGCAGATCGCCGAGCGCGTGCCGGCCAGAGGCCGCGAGGCGGCGGTTGGGCCCGGCGTGGATCTGGAGCTGGATCTCGCGGGTCAGCGTCCGGAGCGGCCGGAGCCACGCCAGCTCCTGGAGCACCCAGACCCCGAGGCAGCCGAGCGACACCAGCAGGAAGCCGAGCGCCAGCGCCAGCGGCACGGGCGCCGCCCCCGCCTCGATCAGCCAGCCGGCGAGGACGAGCCCGCCGCCGGCGATCACGAGGATCAGAAGGGCCGACCCCGAGTGGACCAGGCGCGGCGCCATGGCCGGAGTCAGGCGCCGCCGAGCATCGCCTTGACCCGCGCCACCAGGTCCCGGGTCGAGAACGGCTTGGTGACGTAGGCGTCGGCGCCGAGGGCCATGCCCTTCTCGCGCTCGACGTCGCGCCCCTTCGCGGTCAGCATGATGATCCTGGTGCCCTGCCAGCCCGGCTGGTCGCGGATCCGCCGGCAGACCTCGAAGCCGTCGCAGTCGGGCATCATGACGTCGAGCAGCACGAGGTCGGCCGGCGCCCGCCCGAGCGCCTCCACCGCCGCGCCGCCATCCTCCGCGACCTCGACCTCGAACCCCTCCCGCTCCATCAGGAAGCGGAGCGACATCACGATGTTCGGCTCGTCGTCGACCACCAGCACACGCTTGGCCATGGGCGTCCCGCCTCGTCCCGCTTCAGGCCCCCCTGATGCTGCGACAACGTAGAGCAATTTCCGATGAGACAGAACCGCATCGCGCCGCAACGCCCTTCCGCTTATCGGAAGAAAATTGCTCTACTCCATTGGATCAGAGCGGATTCACCCGATCGGAACCGCTTGCAGGCGGCTCCGTCATATCGGGATCCGCTCTAGCGCGATCCGCGGGCGGTTGTCAGGTCGGGCGGCGGCCATCCGGGTTTTGTCGCGAGGCCCCTGCCCCGCCGCGGCGCCGCCTGCTCCGCGCCGCCGGCGGCCGAGGGGCTGCCGTTCGATGGCGCCGGGGCCGGACCGGACACCCGGCGGGCCTCAGAGCTCGATCCGGTAGCGCTCGACGGCCTCCGGATCGAGCTCGATGCCGAGCCCGGGCCCCTCCGGCACCCGGATCTCGCCCCGCACCGGGACCAGCGGCTGGAGCAGGAGGTCGTCCCGGAGCGGGTTGTCGGAGACGTCGTACTCGAGCATCCGGGGATACGGCTCGTGGTCGGTGTGCGGCCAGGCCGGCAGCGCCGCCATGAAGTGCAGGGCGGCCGCGAGCCCGACCGCCGAGCCCCAGACGTGCGGCGAGTAGCGGACGTTGTGCACCTGGCAGAGCGTCCAGATCTTGCGCGCCTCGTCGAGCCCGCCGACCAGCGTGATGTCCGGCTGCACGAGGTCGACCGCGCGGTCCTTCATCAGGCGGGCGAAGTCGGACACGGTGTACAGCGCCTCGCCCGCGGCGACCGGGACCGGCGCCCGCGCCGACAGCCGCCGGTAGCCCTCGACGTCCTGCGGCGGCAGGGGCTCCTCGTAGAAGTGGATGCCGATCTCCAGGGTGCGGCGCATGCTCTCGAGGGCGAGGTCGACCGTGTAGTTGCCGTTGACGTCGACCATCAGGAGCGCGTCCGGGCCGAGCAGGTCGCGGACCAGGGCGCAGCGCTCGGCGTCCGACCTCGGGCTGATCCCGATCTTGAACTTGCACCCGCGATAGCCCTGGCCCCGGAAGCGCTCGACCTGCCGGTCGAGCTGCCTCTCCGGGTCGGCGGTGAGATAGCCGTCGCTGGCGTAGCAGGGGATGGTCCCGCGGCCCCGCCCGCCGAGCAGATCGGTGACCGACACGCCGAGCGTCTTCCCGATCGCGTCGTGGATCGCGGTGTTGATGCCCGAGATCGCGGCGGTCATCCCGTTCTGCAGGCCGAGATGGTAGAGGCGCCCCCACACCTCGCCCGCCACGTGCTCGCGCTGGTACAGCGTCCGGCCGAGGTAGAACGGCCGGATCACCTCGAGGTAGGCCGCGACCACGCGCGGCGGCCCCCAGGCCTCGCCGATACCGGTGATCCCGTCCTCGCTCTCGACCTCGACGACGCTCGCCTGGCGGACCGCGGTCAGCCCGCGCGCCATGCCGTAGGCCCTGGCCGCCGGCATCTCGTAGCGGAGCGGGATCAGCCGGATGTCGCGGATGCGCGCCATGTCCTCGCCTCCTGTCTCGTGCCATCGCCTCGGGCCGCTCGGGCACGCCCCCTCCCCCGGCCACTTGCCGGCGGACGGCCCGCGCCGCTTCCTCCCATGTCGCCGCCCTTCGGGCTACCCCCGTGCCACCGCCCTTCGGGCTACCCCCGTGCCACCGCCCTCCGGGCTGCCCCCGGTGCCACCACCCTTCGGGCTGGCCCCGGTGCCACCACCGTTCGGGCTGCTCGGGCGGGCCCGCTCGCCCGCCCGCCAATCCCCTGATCATCGCCCGATCCAGCCCCCAAGCGCCGCGCGGGTCAAGGCCGGGCAAGGCAATCGCACTAGGCAGAGGTGAGGAGGTTGAGGAGGAAGGTATCGTCCCATCCGGCGCGTTTGATCTTGCCGCGGGTGGAACCCTGATCCTGGTTGGCGCGCAGCACGTTGAGGGCGAAGCGGCGCAGGCGGGCGA
>DASUSF010000126.1:0-6787 GCA_036375275.1 Geminicoccaceae bacterium
CGTCCTGGATGCCGCGCGCCCGCGCGTCGCCCGGATGGATCAGGACCGGCTCCCGCCCTCTGATCTTCGCCGCCCGGCTGTGGGGCCCGTGGTCGTACTGGCTGTGCAGCTTGGTCCGCGGCTGGTTCGAGACCAGGTGGAGCGGAAACCGCCCGGCGGCCTCGGCGCCGAGCCACTCGCCGGGCTCGCGCCAGACCGGGTGGCCGGGCATGTCCCGGAGCCCGAAGTCCCGGATGGTCTCCGAGAAGATCTCGATCAGGCCGGAGGGCGTGGGGAGGGGGTTCGCCTCCGGATCGGCCCGGAACGCCTCGAGGAAAGCGTGACGCGTCCCCGGGGGCAGCGGATGCACGCCCTTCTCGAACAGATCCTCGAGCGACGGCAGCTCGATCCCCGCCTCGGCCGCCCGCTGGCGCGAGCGGTCCCAGAGGTGGCGGAGCCAGGATTCCGCGTCGCGACCCTCCGTGAAAGCCTCGCCCAACCCGAGGCGCTCGGCCAGCCCGCCGAAGATCTGGTAGTCGGTCCGGCTCTCGCCCACCGGCGAGATCGCCTGGCGCATCGCGACCACGTGGTCGTCGTGCGGCCCGGCCGCGATGTCGGTCCGCTCCAGGAAGGTCGCGGCGGGAAGGACGACGTCGGCGTGGCGCGCCAGCGCGTTCCAGTAGTGCTCGTGCACCACCACCGTGTCCGGCCGCCGCCAAGCCCGCACCAGCCGGTTCAGGTCCTGGTGGTGGTGGAACGGGTTGCCGCCCGCCCAGTAGACCATGCGGATGTCGGGATAGACGTAGCGGCGGCCGTCGTAGTCGAAGGGTTCGCCCGGATGCAGCAGCAGGTCGGCGATGCGCGCGACCGGGATGAAGTCGTCGACGCCGTTGTCGCCGCGGGGGAGCGACGCGAACGGCACCCGCGGGCGCGGCTTGCCGATGAACTCCTCGGCGCCGAGGCCGGAGACGAAGCCGCCGCCCGGCAGGCCGATCTGGCCGAGCATCGCGGCGAGCGTCACCGCCATCCAGTACCCCATCTCGCCGTGGTCCTGTCGCTGGAGCGACCAGCTCACCGAGACCAGCGTCCGCCGGCCGGCCATCTCGCGGGCGAGGTGGCGGATCGCTTCCGGCTCGAGGCCGCTGATCCGGCCCGCCCACGTCGCATCCTTGGGCTGGCCGTCGCTCTCGCCCCGGAGATAGGGCAGAAACCGGTCGAAGCCGGTCGTGTAACGCTCCAGGAACGGCCGATCTTCGAGCCCTTCCTCAACCAGGGTGTGAGCGATGCCGAGCATCACCGCGGTGTCGGTGTTGGGCCGGGGCTGGAGCCAGCGCGCGTCCAGGAACGGGGCGGCATCGTCCTCGAGCGGGCCGAGGTAGACGAAGCGGACGCCGTTGCCGCGTGCGGTCTCGAGCGCCGCCCGCAGGCCATGGGCGGTGACCCCGCCGGAGTTGACCTGGGCGTTCTTGAGCGGGACGCCGCCGAACATGACCACGAGCCCGCCGTGCTCGGCGATGCTCGGCCAGTCCGCCGCCTCGTCGAGGAGCTTGCGCAGCGGGCCGAGGACGTGCGGCAGGATCACCTCGGCGGCAGCGTGCGAGTAGGTGTTGACCGAGCGGGTGTAGCCGCCGGCGATGTTGAGGAAGCGGTGGATCTGGCTGTTCGCGTGATGGAACCGCCCGGCGCTGGCCCAGCCGTAGGAGCCGGCAAAGATGGCCTGGTTGCCGTGTTGCGCACGTATCCGCTCGATCTCCGCGGCGACCAGATCGAGCGCCTCGTCCCACGGCACCTCGACGAACGGCTCGCCACCGCGCCGCCGCGCGTCGGGGCGCCGGGCGCGCTCCAGCCAGCCCTTCCGGATCGCCGGGCGCCGGATCCGGAGCGGCCCGTCGAGCACCTCCGGCACACCGTCGCTGATCGGGGAGGGGTCGCGGTCGCCGGCGTAGGGGCGGAGCGCACGCACGCGACCGTTCTCGACCTCGACCTCGTAGGCGCCCCAATGGGTGGCGGTGGTCGTACGGGAAGAAGCCAGCGTCATGACGGCACCTTCGGTTTTGCGCAGGGCCAAGCTCTAAAGGATTCCGCGATGCGACGGAACCGCTTCGGAGTGCTCGGCCCTCCGCTCGACTGGCGAAGACGCCCCTCGCTTGAGGGAAGGAATCCCGTTTTGCTTCGATCCCCGCCCGATCTCGGATGCCCGACGGGTTCAGTCGGCGGCGTCCTCGAGGCGGTCCTTTTCGAACATCTCCTCGAGCTCCTCCGCAGCCTGCCGCGCGCGGTGGATCATCTTCTGGTCATCCCGGTGCGCCTCGTGGTCGGCCCAGAGCCGCTGCTCGTCGTGCTCGCGAAAGCGCTTTGCGGCCCGCTCGGCGGCGGCCGCGGGCAGGCCCAGGCCGATGAGCACCTCCCGCGCCAGGTCGATGCTGGAGAGGAAGGTGTCGCGCCGGAGGATCGTTATGCCGAGGTCCATGAGCCGGTGGGCGTGCTGCCGGTTGCGGGCGCGGGCATAGATCCTGAGCTCGGGGAAATGCCTGCTCACCACCTCGGCGGTGCGCACCGACTCCTCGACGTCGTCGATCGCGAGCACGAAGATCTCGGCGCGCTCGGCACGGGCGGCGCGCAGGAGATCGAGGCGGGACGCATCGCCGTAGTAGATCTTGTTGCCGTAGCGGGCGACGAAATCGACCTGCGCGCTGCTCTTGTCGAGCGCGGTGAAGGTGATCTTCCGGGCCCTGAGGATGCGCGCGACGATCTGCCCGACCCGGCCGAAGCCGGCGATGATCACCTGGCTGTCGCCGTCCGGCCTGACGTCGTAGCCGGGCTCGCCCGACCCGGTCGACCTCGCCTCCAGCCGGTCATTGAGGAGCACGAGCGGCGGGGTCAGCGCCATCGAGAGGGTGACCACGACGATGAGGAGATCGTTCAGCGGCTGCGTGATCAGGCCCGTGCCGAGCGCGACCGAGAAGATCACGAAGGCGAACTCGCCGCCCTGGGGGAGGGTCGCTCCGAGCCGGCGCGCGCTCGCGAGGCTGAGCCCCGACCAGAGGCCGAGAGGGGCCAGGACCGCCGCCTTGATCAGGAGCAGCAGGACCACCAGCGTCGCGATCTGCAGTGGCTGCTCGAGGATGATCCCGAGGTTGAGCGACATGCCGACGGCGATGAAGAACAGCCCGAGCAGCAGGCCCTTGAAGGGCTCGATGTCCGCCTCGAGCTCGTGCCGGTACTCGCTGTCGGCGAGCAGGACGCCTGCGAGGAACGCGCCGAGCCCCATCGAGAGCCCGACCGCCTCCATCAAAAGAGCCGTCCCGATCACCACGAGCAGCGCGAAGGCGGTGAAGATCTCCTGAAGCCTGGTCGCGGCGATCAGGCGGAGCGCGTAGCGGAGCAGGTACCGGCCGCCCACGATCACCAGGGCGAGCATGAGGACGACCCGGGCGAGCGGCCAGGCGATCCCATCGCCCTCGACGTCGCCTCCGCCGGTGGCGAGCAGCGGCAGCACGGCGAGGATCGGGATCACCGCGAGATCCTGGAAGAGCAGGATCGAGAACGCGGTCCGCCCGTGGCGCGCCGTCAGCTCGTTGCGCTCGGCGAGGATCTGGAGCGCGAACGCCGTCGACGACAGGGCGAGGGCGAGCCCGACCACGACGGCCGCGCTCGTCGCCAGCCCGCCGAGCCAGGCGAGGCCGCCGAGGAGGGTGCCGGTCAGGCCGAGCTGGAGCGCGCCGGTGCCGAATACCGAGCGCCGCATCGACCACAGCCGGCTCGGCTGGAGCTCGAGACCGATGACGAACAGAAGCAGGACCACGCCGAACTCGGCGAAGTGCAGGATCCGCTCCACATCGGTCACGAGGCGCAGCCCGAACGGCCCGATCAGCACCCCGCCAGCGAGATAGCCGAGGACCGCGCCGAGGCCGAGCCGCCTCGCGATCGGCACCGCGACCACGGCCGCAGCCAGGAAGATGGCGGCGAGCAGCTCGATCCCCATCCGGTCCGGCTCCCTTCCCGGCGATTGCGACCTCGCCCTCGCCGGGGCATCTTTGCGGCTGGAACCGGCGGAAGTTCAAGCGGGGAGGCGGCCTTGGCCGAAAGTCGCGTTCGGGTCGTGGTGCGGGGCCGGGTCCAGGGGGTATGGTATCGGGGCTGGACGGTCGATCAGGCGCGCTCGCTGCGGCTCCGGGGCTGGGTTCGCAACCGCGCCGACGGCTCGGTCGAAGCTCTGCTCGCGGGTCCGGAGGCGGAGGTGCGGGAGATGGTCCAGCGGTGCCACGCCGGGCCGCCGGCAGCCCGGGTGAGCGAGGTCGAGGAGCATCCCGCGGACCGGGAGCCGGTGCCCGCGGGCTTCGATCAGCGCTCGACCGCCTGATGCCTCAGGTCCCGCTGTCCTCGTAGATCTCGTCGAGGGTCAGCTCAGTTCCGACTGCCGGGAGGCCGATCTGCCACTCGGGCGGGCGGATAGTCTCGAGGTACCAGCCCCTCGCCTGGCGCGTTATGAGTTCGACACGTTGCTCGGATTGCCACACCAGGACGTAGTGCCGAAGGCTCGGGATCTCCTGATAGCCAGTCCACTTCGCGCTTCGATCCTTGTCCGCGGTCGTCCTCGAGAGGACTTCGATCACGACCACTGGCGCGTCGACCCGGTCGGCGTGCGGCAATATCGGCTCGCACGTGACAATGACGTCCGGATAGTAGGCTGCCAAGTCCGTCACGATTTTCGGGCCGTCGACGATCGGGCGACACGGATGGCCGCGGAGCTTTGAACGCAGCGCCGAGTAAACGTTGCCCTTGATCAGCGCATGCGCATTGGTGCCGCCGACCATGGCGAGGATGCGGCCGTCGATAAACTCGAAGCGCTCTTCCTGCTGCGCTTCCCACTCGAGGAAGTCTTGTACGCTCCACGGTCTGAGCAAGGGTTCTGCCATCGCTGGCGTCTCCGGAGTGGCCTGCGCACTATGGCACAGATCCCGCCCCGGGGTCAGCCGGCCCGAACACCTCATCGAACGCCGCGCGGAGCGCCAGGTCGAGGTCGGGCAAGGTGGCGGTCAGCCCCAGGTCGGCGAGCGAGGTGACGCCGAAGCCGGCGAGGCCGCACGGCACGATGCCCGTGAAGTGCTCGAGGTCCGGATCGAGGTTGATCGCGATGCCGTGGTAGGTCACCCAGCGCCGGACCCGGACTCCGATCGCGGCGATCTTGGCCTCGCCGCCGTCCGGCCGGACGACCCAGATGCCGATCCGCCCGTCGCGCCGCTCGCCCCGGATGTCGAAGCGGGCGAGCGCGCGGATGATCCAATCCTCGAGCGACCAGACGTAGGCGCGGACGTCGGGGCGGCGGCGCCTGAGGTCGAGCATGACGTAGGCGACCCGCTGGCCCGGCCCGTGGTAGGTGTACTGGCCGCCCCGCCCGGCTCGGTAGACCGGGAAGCGGTCGGCGAGGAGCAGGTCGTCCGGGCGCGCGCTGGTGCCCGCGGTGTAGAGCGGCGGGTGCTCCAGCAGCCAGACCAGCTCGCGGGCGCGGCCGTCCCGGATCGCCTCGACCCGCGCCTCCATGGCCGCGAGCGCCTCGGGATAGGCGACCGGCCGGTCGCTGATCCGCCACTCGACCGTCCGGGCCGCCCCCGGGGGTCGGCCGGCGACCCGCTCTTCAGCCTGCACCGGAGCTTGCATCATCCAGACCAGCGACCCATCTGCATGTCCGGTGCAACCCTTGCACGGGGCCGGGGGTTTTGCTATCTCCGGGCGCCGGTCGGCGGGCCCCGCCCCGTCGTCGTCACGTGCGGCCGTGGCGGAATTGGTAGACGCGCAGCGTTGAGGGCGCTGTCCTGGCAACGGGGTGGAAGTTCGAGTCTTCTCGGCCGCACCATCATCTCCCGGCCTGTCTTCAGGCTCCGTCATCGTCTGCCTTCGAGCCTTTCTGACGCGCTCGGCTGGATCAGCGCCGTGGCGGCGGTCGCGCCTGCACGGCGGGGGCGGAGAGGTCGATTAACGTTAGCCAGTCGTTAAGCACGCCCTGCGATGCTTCCGTGCGAGTGGAACGCCGCTCCGGTCCTGCCGGTGCCGGAGTGGCCGCAAGCCGGAAGGTACGACCCTGAGCACGGAGCCACGCTTCCGCGCGACCGCGATCCTCTCGCGCGGCATCCTCAAGATCCCGCACCTCGCCGCGTTCATGCCCGAAACGCGCTCGCTGGTGCGGGTGCGTGGCAGCGTGCCCAGGCGGGTCGACAGCATCGCCGGCTGGGGAGTGAAGCCGATCGCGGCGCGCGCGCGGCGGGCCGCCGAGCGCCACCGGCTGCCCTATCTCGCGCTCGAAGAAGGCTTCATCCGCTCGCTCGGTCCCGCGGCGGACGGCTACGCGCCGATGAGCCTGATCGTCGACCCGGTCGGGATCTACTACGATGCCACCCGGCCGTCGGCGCTCGAGAACCTGCTCGAATCGGGCGATGCCGAGCTCGGCCTCGAGGAGGCGCTCGGGGCCATCGCGCGGCTCCGCGCCGACCGCCTGAGCAGGATCAACGCGGCACCGGATCTCGGTCCCGGCGAGCTCGACACCGGGCTCCGGCCTCTGGTCCTGGTCATCGACCAGGTCAGGGGGGACGCATCGGTGGAGCTCGGGCTCGCGGGCGCGCGCCAGTTCCACGACATGCTCGACGCCGCGCTCGACGAGCACCCGGACGCTGCGGTCCTGGTCAAGCTGCACCCGGAAGTCGTGGCCGGCCGCAAGCAGGGCTACCTCGCCGAGCGGGCGAGACGGCTCGGCGTCGCGCTCCTCGAGCGCGACGTCAACCCGCTGCCGCTGGTCGAGCAGGCGGAACGG
>DASUSF010000127.1:0-5003 GCA_036375275.1 Geminicoccaceae bacterium
TCGCGCTCACCGTGCTCGCGGTGAACATCGTCGGCGACGGGCTCCGCGACCACCTCGACCCGAAGATGGCGCGCCGCATGTAGACCCGCCGCCGCTCGGCCGGCCCGGCCCGCGTCTGATCGCCGACTCCAACCTCGTGCCCACGCAGCCTGCCGCCTCGCCGGCGCCGCCCCCTCGTGCTCGGGCAGCGCGACCGCCACCGCCTCGCCGGCGCCTTGCCGATCCTCCTCGACCGGCGCCGCGCATGGCTGAACACCCGAGCATGACGGCAGCCGGCTACCGGAGCGGATCCCGAGATGCCGGCGCCGCCTGCAAGCGGCTCCGATCGCGTCCGCTGCCGATCAGAACGGCAGCCGGCGGCTCGCCCGTTGCTGGCCGTGGCCGGTGTCGGTGCTGGTGTATCTCGCGGTGGCGACGCTGCCCGGCTAGCAGAGCGGATCCCGAGATGCCGGCGCCGCCTGCAAGCGGCTCCAATCGCGGGACGCCGCTACCGATCCACCCGAGCGGCCGCACCTTCGCTTCGATGAGCGGACCATTGGCGGATTTCCCAGCCCGTTCCGTCTCACCGAAATTTCTCTGGCCCGAGCGGCGCGCGGAGTCCCAGGATCACATGGACCGAGGTTAGGATGCGCCGGAAAGGTGGACGAAGCGTTGACCCGGTACGGCTGCAACGAGCCGGGAGACGACCATGACCGCAATCACCCAGCGCCTCGCGGCGTTCGCGGCCGGGCTCCGCCTCGAGGACGTGCCCGAGGAGGTGCGGGAGCGGGCCAAGCTCCTGATCGTCGACACCGTCGGGATCGCGGTCCGCGCCCGGAGCGACGCCGAATCGACGCCGGCGATGATCGAGGCGCTCGAAGCGCTCGGCCTCGCAGCAGGGCGCGCCTCGGTCCTCGGCGATGCCGCAAGCTACGCCCCGCCCGGGGCCGCGCTCGCCAACGGCGCCCTCGCGCACAGCCTCGACTTCGACGACACCCACGGCCCATCCTCGCTGCATCCGTCGGCGCCGGTGCTGCCGGCGGCCCTGGCCGCAGCCGAGATGACCGGCGCCTCGGGCACCGACCTCCTCGCCGGCGTGATCGCCGGGTACGAGGTGATCACCCGCATCAGCATGGCGCTGCCGCCGGGCGAGCACTACGCGCGCGGCTTCCATCCGACCGCGACCTGCGGCGCCTTCGGCGCGACCGCCGCCGCCGGCCGGGTCATGGGGCTCGATGCGGAGCGGATCGGCCATGGCTTCGGGATCGCCCTGTCCCAGGCGGCTGGCTCGCTGCAGTTCCTCGAGAACGGCGCCTGGACCAAGCGCTTCCAGGTCGGCGCCGCGGCCATGGCGGGGCTGGTAGCCGCGACCTTCGCGTCCCGCGGCTACATCGGCGCCGCCGAGGCGCTGGAGGGTCGTCTCGGCTTCCTCAAGGGCCATGCGCCCGCGCCCGATCCGGAACGGGTGGTGGCCCATCTCGGCGAGCGCTGGGAGACGATGCGGATCGCCGTCAAGCCCTACCCCGCCTGCCGCTACACCCACGCGCCGATGGACGCGATCATCCGGCTCCGCAACGAGCACGGCCTCGAGGCGGCCGACGTCCGCCGCCTGGTCGCGGGCCTGCCGGAGAAGGGCATCCTCCTCACCGGCGCGCCGCTGGAAGCCAAGCGTCGGCCGAAGAACGTGGTCGACGGCCAGTTCTCGATGCCGTTCATGGCCGCGGTCGCGCTGATCCGGGGCGGCATGGGCTGGGACGACTATGGCCCGTGCCTCGCCGACGCCGGGATCATGGGGCTCGCTGCCCGGGTCGAGGTGGAGAACGATCCGGAGGTCGAGGCGGCCTTTCCCGAGAAGCTCGCGGGCAGTGCCACGATCGAACTGGAGGACGGGCGGACGCTCCGCGCCTTCGTCGACGTGCCGAGGGGCGAGCCGGAAGCCTTCCTGAGCCCGGACGAGCTGCGCCAGAAGTTCGCGTCCCTGGTCCGCCCGAGCCTGGGCGAGGCCGGTGAGGCCGCGCTGTTCCGGGCGATCATGGACCTGGAGCGGACGGCCGCGACCATGCTGTTCCATCACGCGCGGCCGTCTTCCGGCCTCGCCGCCGCGGGAGACGACTGACCATGCTGCCCCTTCGCAACGTCCGGGTGATCGCGGTCGAGCAGTACGGCGCGGGGCCCTTCGGGACCCAGTTCCTGGCCGACCTCGGCGCCGAGGTGATCAAGATCGAGAACCCGAAGGACGGCGGCGACGTCGCCCGCTCCGTCGGCCCCTACTCCCTCGACGGCGAGGATCTGACCAGCGCCAGCCTGTTCTTCCAGAGCTTCAACCGCAACAAGCGGAGCCTGACCCTGGACCTCGGCCGTCCCGAGGGGCGCGAGATCCTGCACGACCTGGCGAGGACCGCGGATGCGCTGTGCAGCAACATGCGGGGCGACGTCCCGGACAAGCTCGGCTTGACCTACCGCACGCTCGGGGAGATCAACCCGAAGCTGGTGTGCTCGCACCTCACCGCCTACGGCCGCGAGGGCTCGCGGCGCAACTGGCCCGGCTACGATTTCCTGATGCAGGCCGAGGCCGGCTACTTCTCGATCACCGGCGAGCCCGGGACGCCGCCCGCGCGGATGGGCCTCTCGATCGTCGACATGATGACCGGGCTCGGCATGGCGTACGCGATGCTGGCCGCGCTGCTCGAGGCGCGGGAGACCGGACGCGGGCGCGACATCGACGTCAGCCTGTTCGACTTCGCGCTGTTCAACCTCAACTACCTCGCCCACTGGCACCTCGCGGCCGGCCACGAGGCGGTCCGGCTCGAGCGCTCGGCGCACCCCTCGCTCACCCCCTGCGCGCTCTACAAGACCGCCGACGGGTGGGTCTACCTGATGTGCAACAAGGAGAAGTTCTGGGGGACGCTGTGCACCGCGATCGGCCGCGAGGACCTGATCGACGATCCGCGCTTCCGCACCTTCCGGGAGCGGTTCAGGAACCGGCCGCTGGTCGCGGAGGTGCTGGATGCGGAGCTCTCGAAGCGCCCGACGGCGGAGTGGCTCGAGCGGTTCGGCGGCAAGGTCCCGGCGGCGCCGGTCTACGGCGTCGCGGATGCGCTCGCCAACCCGTTCGTCCGCGAGGGCGGGCGCATCCAGGCCCTCGAGAGCGCGGACGGCGTGCCCTTCGAGCTGCTCGCGTGCCCGGTCCGGGTGCCCGGCGAGGAGCTGCCGGCGCGGCCGGGGCCGAAGCTCGGCGCCGACACGGACGCGCTGCTCGAGGAGCTCGGCTACGACCAGGCGCGCATCGCCGGTTTGCGCGAGCGCGAGATCGTCTAGAGCAATTTCCGATGGGACAGAACCGCATCGAACCGCGACGTCCCTCCGCCCATCGGAAGAAGATTGCTCTGTTCCGATGGATCGGAGCGGATTCACCCAAGCCCAACCGCTTTGAGGCGGTTCCGTCCTATCGGGATCCGCTCTAGTCTCGCGCCACGCCGCGGCGAGCGGGGTCGCCGGCCTATGCCGCATCTTCGCCAGCTCCGCGGCGGTCATCGCGGGCATCACCTCCTGCGGCCGATCTTCGTGGGGGAGGCGAGACCTGCCGGCCGCAGCGTCTCGGGCGCCCGCACCCGCGGACGACCTTCTGCCGGATCTCGCCCTGATCGCCTGTTTTTTTGGAAGCGAGCCGTCGCTTGGCTGTTAACGGCCACGTATGGATTGCCCAGCGCCCTTCGTGATACGCCCAGGGAGACGACCCCAGCATGCATGACCAACTCAGCCACAGCCTGACCGCCGGGCCGCTCGCCCTGATGCTCGTGGCCGCCGGCGGCGCGCTCGTGGACCGGCCGGTCCACGCGGACGACGGGCTGTGCGCGGTGCCGGAGATCCCGGAAGCGATCTCGCCCTACAAGACGGTCGGCGATGGCTCGCCCGGGAGCTGCAGCGAGAGCGCGTTGCGCGGCGCGCTGTCCGGCGGCGGCACCATCGCGTTCGCCTGCGGCGCGTCGCCGGTGACGATCCCGGTCGCTGCGGAGCTGACCGTCTCGTCGCCGACGATCATCGACGGGGGCGGGCTCGTGACCCTCGATGGCCAAGCCCGGACGCGCATCCTCAAGAATGACAGCGACCTGACGCTGCGCAGGATCACGCTCACGGGCGGGCGCAAGGACTACACCTGGGACGGCTTCCCCGACGGGGGCGGCGCGGTCAAGACCTCCTATGGCCACCATCTCCATGTCGCGGACAGCATCTTCACGAGCAACTGGACCAGCGAGCACGGCTCCGGCGGCGCCATCTTCCAGGCCGGCGCCGGGTCGCTGACCGTGGTCCGCTCTCTGTTCCAGGACAACGTCGGCGGGGGCGGCGGGGCCATTTACAGCCTCCTCGCCGGGCTGCACGTGGCGGATTCGACCTTCGTGCGCAATCAGGGCTCGAGCAGCAGCAAGGGCGGCGGCGGCATCATGACCGACGGCGCGAGTGGCGAGAGCCACAGCGGCGCCTCCGGCGGGACGATCACCGTGTGCGGGAGCACGTTCGAGGACAACGATGCCCTCGCGACCGGCGGCGGCGCCTACCTGTTCGCCTACGCGACCGACACGGTGGCGGTCACCGGCTCGACGTTCGCCGCCAACTCGGTCACGCCCAACGACGGCGGGATCTCGATGGGCGGCGGGCTGCGCTTCGGCGTGTCGGAGGCGCTGGTGTCGGGGACCCTGTTCCGCGACAACACCGCGCTGATGGGCGGCGGCATCGCGATGCAGGGCGAGACGCGCCTCGAAGTCAGGGACTCGACCTTCGAGTGCAACACGAGCGACATCGAGGGCGGCAGCGTCCACCAGGACGGCAACGTCTCGCTCGCGTGCTAGTCCCGGTCTAGGTCCGGAACGCGTCCGACCCGGCCGCCAGGATCCGCTCGCGCACCTCCGCCTGGAAGCGCTGCAGCGCCGGGCTGACCTCGACCGGGTAGTCGGGTTCGGCCGGATCGAGCGCCCTGACCCGCTCGGGCAGGCGGGCGATCTCGTCCGCCGCGCGCGCCCGGAGGT
>DASUSF010000128.1:0-12035 GCA_036375275.1 Geminicoccaceae bacterium
CGGCTCCTACCGGCTCGATCACGCCGGGACCATGGGCACGCCCCCGATCCGCTCGCTCGACGACGTCCGGGCGCTGGGCCAGGAGGTGCGCGAGAAGGGCTTCACCGCGCTCAAGACCAACATCTTCCGCTTCGATGGGCGTGAACCCTACATGTACCAGCCGGGGTTCGGGCGGATCGCCGGCTGGCCGGAGCTCAACGTCGACCGCCACCTGCTGCGGATCATCAGCGACCAGATGGCCGCCTTCCGCGACGGCGCCGGCGACGACACGGACCTGCTGCTCGACCTCAACTACAACTTCAAGACGGAGGGCTATCTCGAGGTGGCGCGGGCGATCGAGCCGTACGACCTGATGTGGCTCGAGCTCGACATCTACGATCCCGGGGCGCTCGCCCTGATCCGGCGCGGGACCCGGACGCCGATCGCTTCCTGCGAGTCGCTGTTCACCCGCCGCCAGTTCCGGCCGTTCCTCGACGCCCAGGCCATGGACGTCGCGATCGTCGACATCCCCTGGAACGGCATCCTCGAAGGCGTGAAGATCGCCGCGATGGCCGAGGCCTACGAGGTCAACTGCGCGCCGCACAACTTCTACGGCAACCTGTCGACGATGATGAGCGCGCACTTCTGCGCCGCGATCCCGAACTTCCGGATCATGGAGATCGACATCGACGACGTGCCCTGGAAGGACGAGGTGGTGAGCCCGCCGACCATCGAGGCCGGTCACCTGATCCTCGGCGACGCCCCGGGCTGGGGGGTGGAGGTGAACGAGGCGGCGATCCGCGCCCACCCGCCCGCGGGCTGAGCGCGCGCGCCCGGCCCTGCCGCGATGATCACCACGCTCCGGCGGCTCTGGGCGGGCGAGGTGCCGCTCGACGAGGCGTTCTGGACCTGGGCGGTCGGGGGCGGACTCCTGGTCAACCTGACGACCAGCTTCCTGTTCCTGGCCCTGATCGTCGCCGACCAGACGCTCGCCGCGGCCTTCGTCGGCTACGGCCTCTCGGTTCCCTACAACGTCCTGGTCACGGTCGGGGTCTGGCGTGCCGGCGCCCGCTACGAGGGCAGCCGGATGCGAGCCGACGTGATCCGCATGGTCACGCTCATCGGCATGGCGATCCTGAGCCTCACCTGAGGCCCTCACCGCCTGTCCCGGCCGCCGCCCGCACGGGGCTCACGTCCGGAGCGGCTCGAGGTCCTCGTAGAGCTGGAGCGCCTCGGGGTTGGCCAGCGCCTCGGTGTTCTTGACCGCGCGGCCATGGATCACGTCCCGGACCGCGATCTCGCTGATCTTGCCCGAGCGGGTGCGCGGGATGTCCTCGACCTGGACGATCCGGGCCGGCACGTGGCGCGGCGTGCAGTTCTGGCGGATCCGGCTCTTGATCCGCTTCTCCAGCGCCTCGTCCAGATGCGCCCCGTCGCCGAGGCGGACGAACAGCACCACCCGGACGTCACCCTGCCAGTCCTGGCCGATGCAGATCGCCTCCTGGACCTCGGCGATCTGCTCGACCTGGCGGTAGATCTCGGCGGTGCCGATGCGCACCCCGCCCGGGTTGAGGACCGCGTCCGAGCGGCCGTGGATGATCACCCCGCCGTTCGGCGTCAGCTCGGCGAAGTCGCCGTGGTTCCAGACCCCCGGGAAGCGCTCGAAGTAGCTCGAGCGGTAGCGGGCGCCGTCCGGATCGTTCCAGAACATCACCGGCATGCACGGAAAGGGCTTCGTGCACACCAGCTCGCCCTTCTCCCCGACCACCGGCCGCCCGTCGTCGTCCCAGACGTCGACCGCGAGCCCGAGCCCGCGCATCTGGATCTCGCCGCGCCGCACCGGCCCCGCCGGGTTGCCGAGCACGAAGCACGAGACGATGTCGGTGCCGCCCGAGATCGAGGCCAGCTGCACGTCCTGCTTGATGCTCTGGTAGACGTAGTCGAAGCTCTCCGGCACCAGCGGCGAGCCGGTCGAGAGGATCGCCCGGAGGGGCGACAGATCGTGCGTCCGCGCCGGCTCGAGCCCGGCCTTCTTGCAGGCGTCGATGTACTTTGCGCTGGTGCCGAACACGGCGACGCGCTCGCGCTCGGCGAGATCCCAGAGCACGTCCGGCTTGGGGTGGAAGGGCGAGCCGTCGAACAGCACCAGCGTCTCCTCGACCGCGAGGCCGCCGACCAGCCAGTTCCACATCATCCAGCCGCAGGTGGTGAAGTAGAAGACCCGCTCCCCTGGCCGGGTGTCGGTGTGCAGCCGGTGCTCCTTGATGTGCTGGAGCAGCGTCCCGCCGGCGCCGTGCACGATCGCCTTCGGCTTCCCGGTCGTGCCGGACGAGTAGAGGATGTAGACCGGGTGATCGAACGGCAGCTGCGCGAACTCCAGCGGCGGCGCGTCCCGCTCCCCGTAGTCCCGCCACGTCGCCACGTTCGGGATGCCGGCCGGATCGGCGCGATCATCCAGGAACTGCGCCATCACGGTCCGCTTCAGGCCCGGCATCCCCTCGGCGACCGCCTTCACCTTGTCGCGGATGTCGATCCGCTTGCCGGCATAGTGATAGCCGTCGACCGTGATCAGGACCTTGGGCTCGATCTGGCCGAACCGGTCGAGCACGCCGTCGACCCCGAAGTCGGGGGAGGCCGACGACCAGATCGCGCCGAGGGCGGTGGTCGCCAGCATGCCGATGATGGTCTCCGGGATGTTCGGCAGATAGCCCGCGACGCGGTCGCCGACGCCGACCCCATCCGCCGCGAGGGCGGCGGCGAGAGCGCGCACCTCGGCCCCGAGCCCGGCCCAGGACAGCTCGCGCCGGCTGCCGTCCTCGCCGGAGAAGATCAGCGCCGGCCCGTCGTCGTCACGGCGGAGCAGATTCTCGGCGAAGTTGAGCCGGGCACCCTCGAACCAGCGCGCGCCGGGCATCTTGTCGCCGTCGACCAGCACGCGGTCTGCGGCGCGGCTCGCCCTGACCCCGCCGAGCTGCCAGACGTCCTGCCAGAACTTGGCCGGGTGCTCGACCGACCAGCGCCACAGCCGCTCGACCGCGTCCGGGCCCTCGAAGCCCTTGTCCCGGGCCAGCGTCGCGATCTGGGTCTTGGCGGCCGCGTCCGGCCGGGGCTGCCAGAGGATCTGGTTCATGGCCTCATGCCGCCTCTGGGAGGTTGAGGAGGGAGCGCGCCTCGGCGACCGTCGCGGGCCGCCGGCCATACTCCGGGCAGAGCTCGACCACGCGCCTGACCAGGGCCGCGTTGGACGGCGCCAGCGCGTCGCGGTCGAGACGGACGTTGTCCTCGAGCCCCGTCCGGCAGTGCCCGCCGAGCTCGAGCGACCATCGATTGAGCGTGATCTGGTCCCGGCCGATCCCGGCCCCGGTCCAGGTCGCGTCCGGCGCCAGGCGCTTCAGGGTCTCGATGTAGAACTCGAGGGTCGGGCGGTCGACCGGCATCGCGTTCTTGACGCCCATCACGAACTGGACGTGGAGCGGCGCCCTGATCTGACCGTTCTTCGCCATCTCGACTGCCTTGAAGATCATCGACAGGTCAAACGCTTCGACCTCCGGCTTGACGTCATGCGCGAGCATCTCGGAAGCCAGCCAGTCGATCAGGTCGGGCGCGTTCTCGTAGACCCGGGTCGGGAAGTTGCAGGATCCGGTCGAGAGCGAGGCCATGTCAGGCTTGAGCGGGATCATGCCGCCCCGCTCGCGTCCGGCACCCGAGCGCCCGCCGGTCGAGAACTGCACGATCATCCCCGGACAGTGCCGGCGCAGCCCCTCGAGCAGGCGCGCGAACCGGTCCGGGTCAGCGGTCGGCGTGCCGTCGTCGTTCCGGACGTGGCAATGGACCAGCGTCGCGCCGGCCTCGAACGCCTCCTGGGTAGATTCGACCTGCTCCTCGACCGTGATCGGCACCGCCGGGTTGTTCTCCTTGGTGGGAAGCGAGCCGGTGATCGCGACCGTGATGATGCAGGGCGTCGGCTCAGACATCGAAGAACACCGTCTCGTCCTCGCCCTGCAGGCGGATGTCGAAGCGGTAGGCGATGCCGTCGGCCCGCTCCTCGCGGGCGGCGATCAGGGTCCGCCGCCGCTCGGCCGGCTCGATCAGGCGCAGCACCGGGTCCTCTGCGTTGGCCGACGATTCGTCCCCGAAGTACATCCGCGTGCTGAGGCCGATGTTGATGCCGCGCGCCACGATCCACAGGCTGACGTGCGGCGCCATCTCCTTGTGGCCGTGGCGGCCCGGGACGCGCCCGGGCTTGATCGTCTCGAACCAGAACAGTCCGGTCTCGAAGTCGGTGACCGCCCGGCCCCAGCCCCGGAAGCCCTGATCGAGGGGCCGGTCCCGGGTGTCGGCCGGGTGGTTGTAGCGGCCGTGCGCGTTGGCCTGCCAGATCTCGACCTGGGCGTCCCGGAGCGGCGCGCCGGAGCCGTCGATCACCCGGCCCTCGATCCGGATCCGCTCGCCTTCGGTGCCGGCCCCGGCCAGCACGTTGAGCTTCTCCTGGCTCCGCATCGCGAGGCCGGCGACCGCGGGCGCCATCCCGATGTGGAGGTAGGGTCCCGCGGTCTGCGACGCCGTCTCCTTGAGGTAGGGGAGAGCAGCCATGACTCAAAGCCCCTCCAGCTTGTTCTCGAACAGGGTCTGGCGGCGGCCACGGAGCACGATGTCGAAGCGGTAGGCGAGCGTGTCCAGCGGCACCGTCGCGTGCAGGTCGAGCGGCGCCACCAGCCGCCGGATCGCGTCCGCGTCCGGGATCGCGTTCAGGATCGGGCAGTGCGGGATCAGCGGGTCGCCCTCGAAGTACATCTGGGTGATCAGCCGGGTGACGAACGCCGGGCCGAACAGCGAGAAGTGGATGTGGGCGGGTCGCCAGTCGTTGACCCGGTTGCGCCATGGGTAGGCGCCCGGCCGGATGGTCCGGAAGTGGTACGCGCCGTCCTCCCCGGAGAGGCAGCGCCCGCAGCCGCCGAAGTTCGGGTCGAGGGCGGCGACGTAGTTGTCGTTGACGTGGCGGTAGCGGCCGCCGGCGTTGGCCTGCCAGACCTCGATCAGCGCGTTCGGCACCGGCCGCCCGTTCTCGTCGACGACCCGGCCGTGAACGATGATCCGCTGGCCGATCGCCTCGCCGTCGACCGCGCAGTTGGTGATCAGGTCGTCGTCGCCGGGCTCCAGGTCCTCCGGTCCGAACACCGGCCCCGTGACCTCCGAGAGCGACTGCTGCAGGGACAGGAGCGGCAGCCTCGGCGACCGGAGCACGCTGGTCTTGTAGCCGGGCGCGAAGGCCGGCGGGTGGACCGAGCGATCCCGCGGGTAGAACTCCCCCTTCCACTCCATGGCAGCGCCTCCCCGGACCGGCCGTCGCCTTCCCTCGGCGCTACGTTAGTGCCGTTCGCGGCTCTTGGAAAACCAGATATCCGACCGCCGCGGACGGCAGCCGCCATCCGTTCGCGTGCCCGCTTCTCATCGCAAGGATCTCGCGCGCACGCTCTGGCGCGGATATCGTGAACCAGCCCCAGGCCAGCCCCAGGAATGCCGCTGGTCCAGGCCATGAGGGGGCGTCCTCGGCCGCGGCGGAAAGCGCGAACAGAAGCTTCGGGGAGACACCGCATGAGCCAGCGCATCTACGTCCTGAACGGGCCGAACCTGAACCTGCTCGGCACCCGCGAGCCGGAGATCTACGGCCGCGAGACGCTCGCCGACGTCGAGACGGCGTGCCGCGAGGCCGCCCGCCGCCACGACTTCGAGATCGAGTTCCGCCAGTCGAACCACGAGGGCGAGCTGGTCGGGTGGATCCAGGAGGCGCGCGAGAGGGCGGCGGCGATCGTCATCAACCCGGCCGGCTATACCAACACCTCGATCGCGATCCTCGACGCGCTCAAGATGTTCGAGGGGCCGATCGTGGAGGTGCACATCACCAACATCCACCGGCGCGAGGCCTTCCGGCACACGTCCTACATCTCGCTCGCCGCGACCGGCGTGATCTGCGGGCTTGGGACCCGGGGCTACCTGCTCGCCCTCGACGCGCTCGCCGACATGGTCGAGCGGCGGGCCTGATCGCCATGACCGCCAGCTCCAAGGCGACGGCCCGGGTCGATCACACCAGCCCCGCGTTCCTGGTCGGCCTGATCGGCGCCGGCATCCAGGCGTCGCGCACGCCGCCGATGCACGAGAAGGAAGGCGCGGAGCAGGGCTTCCGCTACATCTACAAGCTGATCGACCTCAACGTCCTCGGGCTCGGGCCGGAGGCGCTGCCGGATCTGCTGCTCGCGGCCGAGCGGACCGGCTTCGCCGGCCTCAACGTCACCCATCCCTGCAAGCAGACCGTCATCCCGCTGCTCGACGAGCTGTCGGAGGACGCCGGGGCGCTCGGCGCGGTCAACACCGTGGTGCTCCAGGGCGGCCGGCGGGTCGGCCACAACACCGACTGGTGGGGGTTCGCCGAGAACCTCCGCCGCGGCCTCGCGGGCGCGCCGCGCACGCGCGTGGTTCAGCTCGGCGCCGGCGGGGCCGGCTCGGCCGTCGCCCACGCCGCCCTGACCGAAGGCGTCGAGCGGCTGACCCTGATCGACACCGACCGGACGCGCGCCGAGCAGGTCGCGGCCGGGCTGGCGGAGCGGTTCGGCCGCGGCCGGGCGATCGCGGGCGACGACATCGCGGCCGCGGTCGGGGAGGCCGACGGCCTGATCAACGCGACCCCGGTGGGCATGGAGAAATATCCGGGGACGCCGCTGCCGCCGGACCTGCTCCGGCCCGACCTCTGGGTCGCCGAGATCGTCTATTTCCCGCTCGAGACCGAGCTGCTCCGGCGCGCCCGCGCGCTCGGCGCGCGGACCCTCGATGGCGGCGGCATGGCGGTCTTCCAGGCGGTCGAGGCGTTCCGCCTGTTCACCGGCGTCAACCCGGACGCCGAGCGGATGCTCCGCCACTTCGCCTCGATGGGTCCTCGGTGAGCGAGGCCCTCGTGGCGGCTCCGCCGGTCCGGCTCGCCGTGGTCGGCGCCGGGCTGATCGGGCGCCAGCACGTGCTGCGGATCCGGAACGAGCCGGAGGCGACCCTCGCTGCGATCGTCGACCCGAGCCCGGCTGCCCGTGATCTCGCGGCCGGCGTCGGCACGCCGTGGCTCGCCGACCTGGACGAGCTCCTCCGCGCGGACCGTCCGGACGGGGTGATCATCGCGACGCCGAACCAGATGCACGTCGCGAACGGCCTCACCGCCGTGGCCGCAGGCGTGCCGATGCTGCTGGAGAAGCCGGTCGCCGACGGCGTGGACGCCGGCTGGCGGCTGGTCGAGGCGGCGGAGCAGGCGGACGTGCCGATCCTAGTCGGACATCACCGCCGGCACAGCCCGCTGATCCAGCGCGCCAAGGCGATGGTCGCGTCCGAGCGGCTCGGCCGGATCACGACCGTCTCGGCGCACTGCTGGTTCAGGAAGCCCGACGACTACTTCGACGTCGCCTGGCGGCGCGAGCCGGGCGGCGGGCCGGTGCTGATCAACCTGATCCACGTGATCGACGACGTCCGCAACATCTGCGGCGAGATCTCGACCGTTCACGCGTTGGAGAGCAGCGCGATCCGCGGCTTCCCGGTCGAGGACACGGCGGCGGTCCTGCTCCGCCTCGAGAGCGGCGCGCTCGGCACGATCACGATCTCCGACGCCGTGCCGGCGCCCTGGAGCTGGGAGCTGACCGCCGGCGAGGACAAGGCGTTCCCGAAGGTCGACACGTCCTGCTACCTGATCGGCGGCACCGAAGGGTCGCTTGCGGTGCCGGAGCTCGAGCTCTGGCATTACCCGTCCGAGGCAGGCTGGCGGGCGCCGATCGAGCGCCGTCGCGCGATCGCGCCGGAGCAGGACCCGCTGGTCCTGCAGCTTCGCCAGTTCTGTCGGGTGGTCCGGCGCGAGGAGCCGCCGCTCCTGGATGGCCGGAGCGCGATGGGCACGCTGGAAGCGACCCTCGCGGTCAAGGAATCGGCGGCGACCGGCCGGACGGTGCAGCTCGCCGCGCGGAGACGAGGAGGGCGCGCATGAAGCGGGGGATCGCAACCGTCTGCATGCCGGGGACGCTCGGGGACAAGCTCGGCGCGGCGGCGGACGCCGGGTTCCAGGGCGTCGAGATCTTCGAGAACGACCTGACCTACTTCGACGGCCGCCCGGAGGACGTGCGCGCGCTGGCGGCGTCCCTCGGGCTCGAGATCATCGCGCTGCAGCCGTTCCGCGACTTCGAGGGGCTGCCGGAGCCGCTCCGCGCCAGGGCGTTCGACCGGGCGAGGCGGAAGTTCGAGCTGATGAACCGGCTCGGCACGCCGCTGCTCCTGGTGTGCAGCAGCACCTCGCCGGAGGCCGCGGACGACCTGGACCGGGTGGCGGCGGACCTGCACGAGCTCGGCGACCTCGCGCAGACCTTCGGCGTCACGGTCGGCTTCGAGGCGCTCGCCTGGGGCCGGAACGTCTACGACTACCGCCAGGCCTGGGAGGCGGTCCGGCGCGCCGACCACGCGCACGTCGGCGTGATCCTGGACAGCTTCCACATGCTCGCCCGGCGCCTGCCGGTGGACAGCATCCTGGCCATCCCGCCGGAGCGGATCGTCCTGGTCCAGACCGCCGACGCGCCCGGGATCGAGATGGACCTCCTGTTCCTCAGCCGGCACTACCGCTGCTTCCCCGGTCAGGGCGACCTCCCGGTCGCGGACATGATGCGGAAGCTCGAGGCGATCGGCTACCAGGGCCCGGTCAGCCACGAAATCTTCTCCGACGACTTCCGCGCCGCCTCGACCCGGCGGATCGCGACCGACGGCATGCGCTCCTTCCTCTGGCTGGAGGAGCAGACGGGCACGCAAGCGTCGCCGCATCCGCTGCCCGAGATCGACGGGGTCGAGTTCATCGAGTTCGTCGACGACCGGAGCCAGAGCGAGACGTTCGTCCGCCTGCTGCACGGGCTCGGCTTCCGGCGCACCCACCGGCACCGGTCCAAGCAGGTCGAGCTCTACCGCCAGGGCGACATCAACCTCGTCCTCAATCTCGAGGACGAGGGCTTCGCGCACTCGTTCTACCTGCTGCACGGGCTCTCGGTGGCGGCGATCGCGCTCCGGGTCAGCGACCCGGCGGCCATGGAGGACCGGGCGACGCACATGCTGGCCAGGCCCTTCGTCGGCCCGATCGGCCGCGGCGAGCTCGAGATCCCGGCGGTCCGCGGCGTCGCCGGCAGCCTGCTCTACTTCATCGGCCGGCCGGCGGACGACGGCGCCTTCTTCGACGTCGACTTCGTCCCCGATCCGGAAGCCGGGGAACCGGGCGGGCTCGGGCTCCGGCGGATCGACCACATCGCCCAGGTGGTGCCGGAGACCGAGCTTTCGACCTGGGTCCTCTACTACAAGTCGATCCTCGGCCTCGAGCCGGCGGAGCGGACCGACCTCACCGACCCGCACGGCCTGATCGTCAGCCGGGCGATGACCAACGCCGCGCGCACGCTCCGGCTGCCGGTCAACACGTCCAGCGCCGACCGCTCGGCCGCCGGCCGCTTCCTGCAGCAGACCGCGGGCGCCGGGGCCCAGCACATCGCCTTCGCCTGCGACGACATCTTCGGGGCGGCGGCCGCGCTGCCGCCCGACCTCAAGCTGCAGGCGCCGGCCAACTACTACGAGGATCTGGCCGCACGCTTCGCTCTGGACGACGCCGTCCTCGCCCGGATGCAGGAGGGACGGGTGCTGTACGACCGGATCGGCGACGGCGAGTTCCTCCACCTCTACACCCGCTCGATCAACGGCCTGTTCTTCGAGGTGGTCGAGCGCCGCGCGTACGACCGCTACGGCGAGGCGAACGCCCCGGTCCGGCTCGCCGCGCAGGCCGAGCTGGAGCGGAGCGCCGCCGAGGTTCTGACCGAGATCCGGGGCTGATCCCGCCGAAAGGCGGTTCGGGGTCCGGCGCGCGCGCATCGGCGGAGCGCGCGGCCGTCAACCGAACGCGCCGCGTCCTTCGCGCGCCGGCACCAGCGGGGCGGCGACATCGCTGCCGGTCTCCCCGCCGGCGGTTCCTGCCGCCTGCTTGGTGCGCGGATCGAGGTTCGGCGGCATGGGCGAGGTCCGCGGCACGGTGACGACGAAGGCCGGCCGGTCCTCCGGCACGGGCCGCTGCAGCGTCATCAGGCGCCAGGCGCAGAACAGCGCGAGGCCGAGGTGGAGCGCCGCGGTGTAGGCGAACAGGAGCGGCACGCCCCGCGCCTCCATCAGCCCCGAGGCGACCAGCGGCCCCACGGTGGCGCCGATCCCGTACATCAGGAGCGTCCCGCTCGCGACCTCGACGAAGCGCTCGGGGTCGGCGATGTCGTTCACGTGCGCGACGCATAGCGAGTAGATGGTCAGCGAGAACGCGCCGTAGAACGCGGCCAGCACCAACAGCATCGGCAGGGTCCCGCCGTAGCTGGTCATCAGCAGGATCCCGCCGACGCTCGAGATCAGGGCGGCGGCGACGATCATCCAGCGGCGGTCGACCCGATCGGACATCTTGCCGACCGGCCACTGGCTCACGGCGCCGCCGGTGATCAGCGCCGCCATGAACCAGCCGACCTGGTCGGGAGAGAGACCCTGGCTCTGGGCGTAGACCGGGGCGAGGCTCCAGATCGCGCCGTTGACCGCGCCCACCATGAGGCAGCCGGCGAAGGCGAGCGGGGAGCTCTGCGCGAGCCAGCGCAGGTCGACCCGGACGCGTCGGATCGGCTTCGGTGCGGTCGATGCGGTCATCGCGACCGGGACGAGCGCCAGCGTCAGCATGATCGCGCTGATCGAGAACAGGTCGGGCCCGGTCACCTCCCGCACGCCGAGCAGGTTCTGTCCGAGGGTGGCGCCGACGTAGACCAGGACCTGATAGGTCCCGAACAGCTGCCCGCGGTTGGCGCTGGTGGCGCGCTCGTTGAGCCAGCTCTCGATCACCATGAACAGCCCGGCAAAGCAGAGGCCCATGAGCGCCCGCAGAACCGCCCAGACGATCGGGTGCGGCAGGAGCGGCAGGGCGAGGAGGCAGGACGCCGCCACCGCCGCCCCGGCCGCGAAGGCGCGGATGTGACCGGCCCGTCGGACCGCGAGCGGGCAGAGGAAGCAGCCGAGGGCGAAGCCGAGGAAGTAGGCGGTGCCGAGCAGGCCGATCAGCCCGGTCGACCACCCTTCCAGCTGACCGCGGACCGGCACGAGCGTATTGATCAGGGCATTGCCTACCTGCAGCGACAGGACCGCGAGCAGCAGCGCGGCGACCGGAGCGAGCGAAGCTGGCACCTGAGGCTCCCATGCAACCGACCATCATCTTGTCGCTGTTGCGCGCGGCCGCGAGAAGCGTTGATTTCGGTTGGGGGGATCCCGTCGGATGGGACCGAGCGATCACCCGCCCGGGGTCCGGACATGAAGCCGTGGGTTGACTTCGCCGGCCTGCGCAAGAAAGCTCGCTGATCCGCAAGCCGCAGAGGCGCGCGGGAGGCGAACGTGGAAGCGGATCAGAGCCGCTCGGGGGAACGGGGATGAGGCAGGCTGGCGACGTCGATCCGCTGGAGACCCGGGAGTGGCGGGACGCGATCGGCTCGGTCCTCGCGTTCGAGGGGCCGGAGCGGGCGCACTTCCTCCTCGAGGAGGTGATCGACGAGGCGAGGCGGAAGGGCGCGCCGGTGCCCTACTCCGCGAACACGCCGTACCTCAACACCATCCCACCGGAGCAGCAGGCGCCGCATCCGGGCGACCGCGCGATCGAGCACCGGATCCGCTCCTTCATCCGCTGGAACGCGCTCGCGATCGTGCTCCGGGCCAACAAGGAGAGCTCGGAGCTGGGCGGCCACATCGCGAGCTTCCAATCAGCCGCAACCCTTTACGACACCGGCTTCATGCACTTTTGGAACGCGCCGCACGAGGGCCACGGCGGCGACCTGGTCTACATCCAGGGGCACAGCTCACCCGGGATCTATGCCCGCGCCTTCCTCGAGGGGCGGCTCAGCGAGGAGCAGCTCCTGAACTTCCGCCAGGAGGTCGACGGCAAGGGCCTGAGCTCCTACCCCCACCCGTGGCTGATGCCCGACTTCTGGCAGTTCCCGACC
>DASUSF010000129.1:0-13513 GCA_036375275.1 Geminicoccaceae bacterium
GCATGGGCTTCCTCCAGGTTACTTTAGGCGCTCGGCAGCGCACATTAGTGCGGCAGGATGAGGTTGAGCAATTCTCCTGATCCGACGCTTCCGCTTCTGGAGGACCTGTGGCCGTCGTGCCACGCGTGCTGCTCGACATCGTGCGCCGGGCGGCGCAGCCGGTCCAGACCGGCGGGCGGGCCGCGGCGAAGCCGCTCCCGGCTCAGCGTTGCGCGCTCGCGGTCTCGAGGCCTACCCCGCAAGGGTGGGCGGCGCGCAGCGCCAGCAGCAGCGCCTCGCTCGCCGGGCGGTCGTCGTAGTGGTCCTCGCGGGCGCCGATCCTCGTGACGAGACCAACCAGCGCCGCGGTGAGGCGGTCGAGGAACTCCGCGATGTCGCCCTCGTCCTCGAACCGGAACGTGGCGCTGGGAGCGCAGAACAGCGGCGGGCCTCCGAGCGTGATGGCGGTATGGTTGGCGGCGAGCAGCGCCTCGATCACCGTGAAGGTGTAGAACTGCATGTTCTGATAGAGCACCACCTCGTCGTCGGTGACCGTCCGGCGCGCCGACTCGGCCGACAGCCGCTGCAGCTCGCGCATCTCGCCGAACGAGAACAGCGCGTCCTCGCTTCGCCCCTCACCGGGCGCGGCGCCGGCCGCCAGCAGCAGTGCCACCACGCCCACGCCCGTTTTGATCCCGCTGTGCATGCTCGCCACCGCGCGAAGAGTGGAACCAGCGATCAACCTCTGCGATAGCACTCTTTTCCATCGTACGTTGATTGTCAATTCAGGAGTTCGTGTCGCTCCGGCCTGCCGACGTGCGCTCGCCGGCCCAGGGATCCGGGAACCTCGCGAGGGGCCAACCTGGAGCGCAGGAACTTGGCATCCGGCTCGATCATTCCGACATCTGGTCCTTTCCGAGCGAGTCCGTCCCATGTCGCTACAGCCTGAGCAGCCGCCGGAGCCTACCTCGACCAAGGGCGCGACCCGACGGGTCGGCGTCGAGATCGAGTTCGCGGGCGTCGAGGTGGTGGATGCCGCCGACCTGGTCCGCGAGCTGTTCGGCGGGCGGCTGGTCCGCGTCGACGAGCACCGGGTCCGCGTGGAGGGCGCCCGGTTCGGCGACTTCATGGTCGAGCTGGACTCGATGTACGCTCATCCGGACGACGGCAACGCGGTCGTGAGCAAGCTCAAGGGCAAGATGAAGGACAAGGTCGCCGGCGCGATCGGCGACATCGTCGGCCTCTGGCTGCCGAACGAGATCGTGGCGCCGCCGGTGCCGTACGACCAGCTCGGCGAACTCGACCGCCTGATCGGCGCGCTGCGCGCGCACAACGCGGAAGGCACCGGCGCGAGCGTGTTCTACGGCTTCGGCCTGCAGCTCAACCCGGAGGTCGCGGCGACCGACGTCGACTACATCCTCCGCCACCTCCGGGCGTACCTGATCCTCAGCCCCTGGCTGCGCCAGCAGATCGAGATCGACGTGACCCGCCGGCTGCTGCCGTTTGCCGATCCGTTCCCGGAGGAGTACGCCCGTCGCGTGCTGGCGCCGGACTACCTGCCCGACCTCGATGGCCTGATCCGGGACTACGTCGCGGCCAATCCCTCCCGCAACCGCGAGCTCGATCTGATGCCGCTGTTCATGGAGCTGGCGCCGGAGGTCACCCGCTCGCTGGTCGACGATCCGCACATCAAGGCCCGGCCGACCTTCCACTACCGCCTGCCGAACGCCCAGCTCGACGATCCGGGCTGGGTCGGCGTCGTGGGCGAATGGAACCGGTGGGTCGCGGTCGAGCGACTCGCTGCCGACCGGAGCCGGCTCGAGGGCGCCTGCGCCGGCGTCCACGCCCGGCTCGAGCAGGACGCCAGGGCAGGCTGGATCGACTGGCTGAAAGAGCGGCTGGCATGAGCCGACCGCGGATCGCGGTCACCTCGTCGCGCGGCTGGGGACGCTGGCTCTGGTGGTGGTGCTGGCTCTCGCTGACCCGGGCCGGCGGCCGCGCGGTCCGCCTCAGGCCGGGGCACGCCTATGAGCTCGACCGGCTCGACGGGCTGCTGATCGGGGGTGGCGACGACATCTCGCCCACACTCTACGACGCCGAGCTCGACCCGGCGGTCAAGGTCGATCCGGAGCGCGACCAGCTCGAGCTGGAGGCGCTGGAGCACGCCGCGCGCCGCGACCTGCCGGTGCTCGGCATCTGCCGCGGCTCGCAGATGATCAACGTGTTCTTCGGCGGCTCCCTGCACATCGACATCTACGCGGTCTACGAGGCGGCCCCGAAGATGCGGACCGTGCTGCCGAAGAAGACCGTCCACGTGACCCCCGGCAGCCGGCTGGACCGGATCCTCGACTGCCGGAAGTGCCGGGTGAACGCTCTCCACCACCAGTCGGTCGACCGGGTCGGCCAGGGGCTCGAGGTGGTGGCGCGCGACGAGCACGGCATGGTCCAGGGCATCGAGCGGCCGGCCGGCACCTACCTGATCGGCGTGCAGTGGCACCCCGAGTTCCTGATCCTCGACCGCGGGCAGCAGCGGCTGTTCCGACGGCTGGTCGAGGTCGCGGCGGAACGGCGCGCGGCGCGCGGCGAGGGCCCGCTCCCGGCCCAGGCGTAGAGCGCCGCTGCCGCCGGTGACGAGGCCGCCCGCGCCCCGCTCATGCCACCGCCATCAAGCCTGCGCGCCTACTCGGCGGCGTCACGCAGCGCGTGCGGCTCTTGTCCGGCCGCGGGAATGCCGGGACCGGCGAGGATCGGGCGTCCCAGTTCCGACGCACGCGCCCAACCGCCGAGCGCCATCACCCGCTCCATCTCGGCGCGGAGGATTTCGAGCACGCGGGCGACGCCGTCCGCGCCCGCGACCGCGAGGCCGAACAGGTGGGGCCGGCCGATCAGGCACGCATCGGCGCCAAGCGCGAGCGCCTTGACCACGTGGCCGCCGCGCCGGATCCCGCCGTCGAGCAGCACCACCAGCCGGCCACCGGCCGCCGCCGCGATCTCCGGCAGGGCGCGCACCGACGCCACCGCGCCGTCGAGCTGGCGCCCGCCGTGGTTGGAGACGATGACGCCATCGACGCCGGAGTCGATCGCGCGCCGCGCCTCGTCCGGATGCAGCACGCCCTTGAGGATCAGCGGCCCCTGCCAGATGCCGCGCAGCCACTCGACGTCGCGCCAGCTCGCCGCCGGGTCGAGCAGCTCGGCCATGTGCTTGCCGAGCGAGAGGATGTCGTTGCCGGCGCCGGGGTAGTTGGCGAAGGTCAGGCCGCGGGCGTTCGCCATGCGGCGCACCCAGGGCAGGCAGCGGACCGCGTCGAACCCGTTCCGCCAGGTCAGCCGCGGCGGGATGGTGAAGCCGTTCCGGAGGTCGCGCTCGCGCTGGCCGAGCAGCTGGTTGTCGGTGGTCAGGACCAGGGCCTCGTAGCCGGCCTCATGGGCGCGCTCGGCCATGCTCCGGGTGAGCCCGCGGTCGCGGTACATGAACACCTGGTACCAGAGCCCTTCCGGCACCGCCGCCGCGAGGTCCTCGATCCGGACCGTGGAGCCGTGGCTCATGCAGTAGACGGTGCCTGCGGCGCGCGCCGCCTTCGCCGCCTCGAGCTCGCCCTTCGGCCAGGTCATGCCGGCGAGCCCGGTCGGCCCGATCATCACCGGCAGCGCCAGCCGGCGCCCGAACAGCTCGACCGAGAGGTCGACCGCGCCGACCCCGTTGAGCGGCATCGGCCGGAACGACCACTCGGCGAACGCGTTCTCGTTCGCGTTCCGGGTCAGCTCGTCCTCGGCCCCGCCGTCGATGAAGTCGAACACCGCGCGCGGCAGCTCGCGCCGGGCGAGCTCGCGAAGCGCTGCCAGATTGTATGCCTTTCGCCGCCAGCCTGCGCTCATGACGATGCTCCCTGTGCTCCCCGATGTCCCGCGCCGACGCATAGCACGTCCCGCCGCCCGCACGGCATGTCCTTTGACGGCGTCGGCATCAGCCTCTACTTGTCCGGTCGGCGCGCCACGCAGCGCCCGGCGGGCCCCCGGAGGACCATGGAAGGACTGATCTCCGACCTCTACACCTTCGCGACGGTCGTGATCATCGACCTCGTGCTGGCGGGGGACAATGCGGTCGTCGTCGGCATGGCGGCGAGCGGGCTGCCGATCGAGCAGCGCAAGCGGGTGATCGTGATCGGCATCGTGCTCGCGATGCTGATGCGGCTCGCCTTCGCGCTGGTGGCGGTGCAGCTGCTCGCGATCATCGGCCTCCTGTTCGCCGGCGGCCTCCTGCTCCTCTGGGTGGCGTGGAAGATGTGGCGCGAGCTGCACCCGCCGGAGGGGCGGCGGGATCCGCTCGAGGTCGCGGCGGAGGCGCCGCCCGAGCGCAAGACCGCGAAGACCGCGATCATCCAGATCGCGATCGCCGACCTCTCGATGTCGCTCGACAACGTGCTGGCGGTGGCCGGCGCGGCCCGCGACCACCCGTTCGCCTTGATCTTCGGCCTGGTGCTCGCGATCGCCCTGATGGGCATCGCCGCGAACTACATCGCGCGCATCCTCGCCCGCCACCACTGGCTGAACTACGTCGGGCTCGCCATCATCACCCTCGTGGCGGTCTCGATGATGTATGAGGGCGCGATCCAGATCTTCGACGCCATGCCGGTCACCTGACCGGCAAGACAAGCGAACCCGGTCACCTGACCGGCAAAACAAGCGAACCCGGTCGCCTGACCGGAAGCAGGCGAGCCGGTCGCCTGGCCGGCTCCGGGCCCAGCGGTGGTGGAGGCAGCATGCGGCTCCTGATCGGGCTTCTCGCGCTGGTCGCGCTCCTCGGCGCGGCGGCGACCGGCGCGCTCGCGCAGGAGCCGGAAGACAGCGACGATCCCGCGGACGACCGGCACAGCGGCTACTACTACCCCGCGCCGTCGACCACCGAGACCTACGTCGCGCGCGCCCAGGCCCTTCCCGACAGCGACCGGACGCGCCGGGTGGGCTTCGTCGTCGAGCTCACCCAGCAGATGCTGAAGAACCCCTATCCCCCTGATTTCGTGCTGTTCGCCAAGGGCACCGATGCCGAGAAGCTGATCCTCGTCGCGATGCGGGACGGCGTGATCGACACCCTGTTCCGGGCGCGGGCGCTGCTCGCCATGCTGACCTCGGTGGCGCGGGCGACGCCGCTGTTCAAGGACTACGGCGTCGCCGACTACTTCACCTTCTTCGATCTCTTGAAGATCCTCGGGTTCCAGCAGCTCACCGTCAGCGACGGCGAGGCCTTCGCCCATCAGGTGACGATCGAGTAGCTCTACATCGGCGGCTTCGCGCCCTCGTCGCCGACCACGGCGGCGACCGCGACCGGCGGCCCGTCGTCGGGGGCTTCGACCATCAGGAAGATGTCGCGGCCCGGCTGGAGCAGCGAGCGGTCGTCGGTCTTCTCGAGCCGGACCACCGGCGCCTCGCCCGGCACCACGATCATCTGCCGGCCGGCCGGGCTGCCGATCTCCTGGTTCGCCCCGTAGTCGACCTCGAGGGTCCGGCCCTGCCCGCCTTCCTTGACCTCCGCCACGGTGGCGTTGGTCATCATGTTCGGCTCCTTGACCAGGTCCCAGGCATAGTGCCCCTCGCCGGTGCCACGCAGATCCTCGCTGAACAGGTGGGTCTCGAGCGCGATCCGCCGGCCGTCACGCTCGATCGAGGTGATGCCGACGAAATCGCCTTCCTTGACGTCCGCCAGGGAGGCCGGCGTGACCTTGAACAGTCCGGCGCCTTCCTTCAGGGCGAAGCCCATGGTCTCGCCGGCCTGGTTCTCGACCACGAGCGTGTCGCCCTCGACCGCCTTCAGGGTGCCGCGCACCTTCGCCGGCATCTCCTGCTGCTGGGCGACGGCGCCCGCGCCGGCGAGCGCCACCATGAGCGCCGCCGGGAGGGCAAGGCGGGCAAAGGATCGGACCACGCGGGTGAGCATTGCTTGCCTCCTCCTGTCGCGGCCCGCGGGGCGGCGGGCGCTCATGCTCCGGCGCCGGGTGGCCGCATGCTAAAGATCGCGCCGCCCCCGCCCGATCACTCGATCAGGAGCTCGTCGGCACGCCGCCGCACCTTCGGCTCCTCCACCAGCGGATCCCGCCCGCCCCGGAGGATCGAGTTGCCCTCGTAGACCGTCCGCTGGTCGACCGGCGGCGGGTTCAGCCAGTCATCCTCGCTCATCTGGCCGCTCTGGCCGTATGCGCCGAGCGCGTTGGCGTAGGTCGCGAGGCGGACCTGGTCCCCGGGGATCCCCTGCTGCAGCGCGAGTTTTGCGGTCTTGGCGACCCCGAGCGGGTCGGAGATGCCCCAGTCGCACGCCGAGTCCACGATCACCCGCTCGCAGCCGTACTGCTTCATGATCTCGACCATCCGGGCATTGCCCATCTTGGTGCTCGGGTAGATCGAGAACGCTGCCCAGAAGCCGCGGTCCAGGGTCTCGCGCACGGTCTCCTCGTTGTTGTGGTCGATCACGACCTTCGACGGCGCCAGGCCGTGCTCCAGGATCACGTCCATGGAGCGCGTGGTGCCGCGCTTCTTGTCGCGGTGCGGGGTGTGGATCATGACCGGGAGGGCGAGCTCCTTCGCGAGCTCCAGCTGGGCCCGGAAGTAGCGGTCCTCGAGCCCGGTCTGCTCGTCGTAGCCGATCTCGCCGATCGCCACCACGCCCTCCTTGAGCGCGAAGCGCGGCAGGATCTCCATCACCGCCTCGGCGAGCTCCTGGTTGTTGGCCTCCTTCGAGTTCAGGCCGATGGTGCAGTAGTGGCGGATCCCGAACTGGCCGGCGCGGAAGCGCTCCCAGCCGACGATCGTGGACAGGTAGTCGATGTAGGTGCCGACGTGGGTCCGGGGCTGGCCGATCCAGAAGGCGGGCTCGATCAGGGCGACCACGCCCGAGGCGGCCATCGCCTCGTAGTCGTCGGTGGTGCGCGAGATCATGTGGGCGTGAGGGTCGATCAGCATCATGGTCGGCATCTCCGGTGATCGTATTGCTGGTCGGCCAGCCGCTCGCCGACGTCTCGCGGCTCATCCGGCCCCGAGCTCGTGGCTCAGTCGGTCCCAGGTCAGCGCCTCGCTCGCGGCTGCGGTGGCATGCGCGGGGTTGCGCGCGAGAAGGTCCTTGGCCCGCGGATCGGGCGCGCTCGCGAGCGCCAGCATCGCCGCCTTCTGCTCGACCTCGGCGCCGGTGTTCAGCACCCGCTCGAGGTCGTCGACCATCGCGCCCTCGGCGAACGGCCCGACGCAGCGCCAGAGCTCCGGGCTCACCGGTCGGCCCGCCGCCCACCGCTCGTGCGCGTAGTCGTGGAGCATGGTCGCGAGTTCCGGGTTGGCGCGCGCATCCAGGCCCTGGATCGGCGCCAGGGTGGAGCCGACGAACAGCGCCTTCAGGACCATGTGGTTCCAGCGGTTCTCGCTGAACTGCTCCATCGGATAGGGGCTCCGGTGCGCCACCGCCTCGAACACCGCCTTGATGTTGGTCCGGGTCCCCTCCGCCGCCTGGTCCTCGAGCAGCTCCGGGTCGGGGTACAGCGGCAGGCCGCGATAGAAGGCGATCTGCTCGCCGAGGTCGGCGGTGCGGCAGAGCTGCCGGAAGCGGTCGGCGAAGGCCCGGCCGACGCTGCCCTCGGCGAGCAGCATCAGGATCCTGGCCGCCTGGTCGACGCTGAGGCCGCGCGGGTCCCAGCCGCTCCGGACGGTGCGCGCCTGCTCGAGATCGCCATCGAGCAGGGCGAGGTCGGCGCGCCCGAGCCGGCGCGGCGCGAGGCCGAGGGCGATGTAGAGGTCGCGGTCGCCGGCGCCGCCGCCGAGCCGGTCGAGCTGGTCCTCGAGCCAAACCCGCTTCGGCTCGGCGAGCTGGCGCGTCAGCCAGGTCCTGAGCAGCTCCTTGGTCGTCGTCACGCCGCCCTCCCCGCCCCCGTACCGAGGCGCGGGCCGCATCTTGCCGCAAACCGGCCCGGCCGGCAAAGCCGGACGGCATCTTGCAGCCCCAGCCGCTTGGCCCTACGTGTTGCGGACTGAACAGCCGCTGGTCGACGCCGGGCATGCGCCCCGCGTCCACTGCGCGCGGGTGGCGGAAGCATGACGCACGAACTCGAGGCTGTAGTCGCTCTCATCCCCCGATTGCGCCGCCACGCGCGGCTGCTTTCGGGCTCGCAGGCTGTCGGCGACGAGTACGTCCGGATCTGCCTCGAGCTGATCGCCGCCGAGCCGGAGCGCCTCGGGCAGGGTCCGCTGGCCCGGTGCCTGTTCCGCGCCTTTCATCTCGTCTGGAGCAGCGTCGCCACCCAGCTCGAGGAGGCCGAGCGCGGCGGGGACGATCCCCAGGCGCCCCTGATCACCGGGCTCGCCGCCCTGCCTTCGCTGCAGCGGCGCGCGCTCCTGCT
The DNA here is from genome assembly GCA_036375275.1 of Geminicoccaceae bacterium. Taxonomy (GTDB): domain Bacteria; phylum Pseudomonadota; class Alphaproteobacteria; order Geminicoccales; family Geminicoccaceae; genus DASUSF01. Next base: position 8,352 of record DASUSF010000129.1, read on the forward strand.
GCAGGTGGTCGAGGAGTTCGCGCCGGAGGACGTCGGCTGGGTCCTCGACCTCGAGGTGCCGCTGGTCCGAGCGCTGGTCAGCGAGGCGCGCGAGGAGCTGAGCCGGGAGACCGTGGTGCGGGCGCTGATCATCGAGGACGAGCCGATGATCGCGATGGAGCTCAACCGGATCGTCCGCAGCATGGGCCACGAGGTGGTCGCGGTCGCGAGTCGGGAGGCGACCGCCCTCGAGCAGGCGAAGAAGCACGCGCTCGGTCTCGTGCTGGCGGACGTCCAGCTGCTCGACGAGGACAGCGGGATCGTGGCCGCGCAAGGGATTCTCGAGCGCTTTCAGGTCCCGGTCGTGTTCGTCACCGGCTTTCCGGAACGCCTCCTCACCGGCGGCCGGCTCGAGCCCGCCTTCGTGGTCGCCAAGCCCTTCGACGAGGACGCGCTCAAGGTGACCATCGCCCAGGCCATCCAGATCTACCGCACGCCCGACAGCGCCCGGGCCCACCAGGCGGAACTCCTGACCAAGCTCCGCGAGATCAACGGCCAGACCGTCACCATCGACGCCTGAGCCGGGGCTGCGTCGGTTTGCCGGGCCACAGCGATCCTCCCCGCTCTACAGCATGCCGTCGATCAGCGGCAGCACCAGCCGGACCGCCAGGCCCTCCGCGCAGTAGTCGAACCTCACCTCGCCCTGGAACTCGAGGGCGATCGTGAACTCGATCACCTCCGAGCCGAAGCCGCGCCGGGCCGGCGGGCTGACGACCGGGCCGCCCGTCTCGCGCCAGGCGATCTCGAGGTTCGGCGGCCCCTCCCCCGCCTCGATCAGCCGCCATTCGACCACGACCTCGCCGACCGAGGTCGAGAGCGCGCCGTACTTGGCCGCGTTCGCAGCCAGCTCGTGCAGGACCAGGCTCAGGCTCAGCGCCGCTTTCGGGCGCACTGCGATCGCCGGCCCTTCGAGCCGCGCCCGCTGGTCGCCGCCATAGGGCCGGAGGTGCTGGCGGACCAGATCCTCGAGCGCGGAGTTGCTCCAGTTGCTGTCGAACAGCAGGGTATGGGTGTCGGCGAGCGCCTGGACGCGCGCGTTGAACGACCGGCTGAAGGCATCGATGGAGCGGCTGTGCTGGCGGGTCTGGGCAGCGATCGACTTGACGATCGCGAGGGTGTTCCGGGTCCGGTGACGGAGCTCGGCGAGCAGCATCTCCTGCTGCTGCTCCGCCCGCCGGCGCTCCATGACCTCGGCGCGCAGCCGGTCGTTGGCCTCGGCCAGCTGTCGGGTGCGCTCGGCGACCCGCTGCTCGATCTCGACGAACGCGAACTGCAGCTGGCGGCCGGTCTCGCGCTCCCGCTCGATGCCGCTCAGCAGCTGCTCGTTCAACGCGCGAAGCTCGCCGGTCCCGGGGACCGCGAGGGCGCGCGGCACGATCGGCCAGACCAGGGTCGCGGTCGCGACCGAAGCCACGGCGGTGACCGCCTTGATCAGGCCGTGCAGGCCGTAGACCGGCTGCCAGAGCGTGATCAGGCCGACCACGTGGGTGAGCCCGCAGGCGAAGATGAACAGGGCGAACAGGCCGAAGATCCAGCCGAACTCGAGGTCGCGCCGCCGGTGGATGAAGAGCGCGAGCGTGATCGGGATGGAGAAGTAGGCGAGCGCGATCAGCGCGTCGGAGATCGCGTGGAGCGCGACCAGGTCCGGCCGCCAGAGCAGGCAATAGCCATGGGGGATGAACGACGCCGCGCCGAAGAGGTAGTCGAGGATACCCTGCATGTGCTCGCCCGCGAATGACACAGGAGCGTCTGCTTAGCCGACGCGCCCGGTCCGGTCGACGGCTGCCGGACCGCGCTAGGGCCCGCGGCGGCGCGCCGGGGAGCGCGGGGAACGCGGCCCCGGCCCCGACGTTGCCCGTCCGACCGAAGGATCACGCTCCAGCAATGAAGTGAGTGCTCGTGTCGTTCCGCCCGGGCTGCCTTCGGACCCATCCGGCGCGGCCGATCGAGGGGCTTCAGAAACGCATGCCGGAGGCCGCGGAGGCCCGTCGGGGCAACGGCTCAAAGGCGGACCTTCGCCTGTGACCGGTCCTGTGATCGACCCGGTTTCGCCCGCGACATCTCGCCCGCGGTGCGCGATATATCGGCGATACCGCGGAGGCCCTGCGTGAACGACGTCCTGATCGCGCCCTCGATCCTCGCCGCCGACTTCTCCCGCCTGGGCGAGGAGGTCGAGCGGGTCGACGCCGCCGGCGCGGATTGGATCCACCTGGACGTTATGGACGGCCACTTCGTCCCGAACCTCACCTTCGGGCCTGCCGTGGTGCAGGCGATCCGGCCGCGCAGCCGAAAGCGCTTCGACTGCCACCTGATGGTCGAGCGGGCGGACGACCTGATTCCAGCCTTCGCCGCGGCCGGCGCCGACCTGATCACGGTCCAGGCCGAGGCCTGCCCGCACCTCGACCGGACGCTGCAGGCGATCCGCGGCCTCGGCAAGCTCGCGGGCGTCGCGCTCAACCCGGCGACGCCGGAGGCCGCGATCTCCTACGTCCTCGACAAGCTGGATCTCATTCTGGTGATGACCGTCAACCCCGGCTTCGGCGGCCAGGCCTTCATCCCCGCCATGCTCGAGAAGATCCGGCGGCTGCAGGCGGTCTGCGCCGGGCGGCCGATCCTGATCGAGGTCGACGGCGGCATCGGGCCCGCGACGGCGCCCGCGGTGACCGCCGCCGGCGCCAGCGTGCTGGTGGCGGGCACAGCGGTCTTCGGCGCCGCCGACTACGCCCGGGCGATCGAGGCCCTGAGGCCCGGCACGGTGGCCTGATCGCCGGCTGCCTGGACCCGCCGGACGACATAGATCGGGCTGGTCCAGGCGCGGCTGCCGTCCTCCTGGGTGAGGCGGATGTAGAGCGGGTTGTCGACGTCGTCGCGAAGGACGACGCGGCGGCGCAGGCGGAGCGCCCGGGTCTCGAGCCGTTCCGGCAGGCGGAAGACCCGGATCAGCCGGGGCAGGACGCCCGACGCGTCGGACACCCGGTCGTCGAAGCCGATCTCGTCGAGCGGCAGCGCCACCCGGATCAGGGGCGTCTCGATTTCGAGGGAGCCGGCCCGGGGGTCGGCGAGCCAGACGTCGAAACCGGCGAAGTTGCCGGTGGTCAGCGACCGCCAGCGGAGGTGCTCCCCGTTCAGCAATTCGAGAGGCTTGTCCGGGTTGAAGAAGTTGACCGGCTCGGCCCGCTCGAACCGGTTGCCCCGGACCGTCGCGGTGCCGTCCCAGATCACCTCGCGCGAGCGACCCCGGTAGCTCGCCCCCTCCCATAGCACCCGAACGCGCCGGGCGGGAGCCGTCCGGTCGAACGGGCGGATGGTCTCGACCAGCTCCCGGCCGTTGAACAGCTCGAGCCGCTCGATCGGCGACGAGGCGAGGATGTCGACCTCGATCTCCACCTCGCCCTCCGGCAGATGGACGATGTCACCCATCAGCGCCTCGCCCGCCGCCTCGCCGTCCGCGTCCGCGAACACCGCCGGATCACGCCGGTAGCGCGTCGCCGACCGGTCGAAGCGGGCGCGCACGTCGATCACCATCCGGCCGCCCGGGCCGCCGGTCGTGGCATAGTGGCGCCGGGTGCGCAGGCACTCGAGGATCGACGCCCGGTCGAGCCGGTCGGCGAGGAAGCAGGTGAGCCCGCCGATCGCGCCGAACGACGACGCGCCGGGATAGCTCGCCCCCGGCCGGCCCTTGTGCCCGTCGGAGTTGGCGACGATGCCGAGGCGGTAGCCCATCTCGAGCGCGTCGTGGAGCAGCCACTCGAAGGTGCCCCAGGCCGAGTGGACCTCGACCGAGGTCTCGAAGCGGCCGTCGTGGGCGAGCCGGATGTCGGCGTAGCGCCCGCCGCAGTGCGCCATCACCACGGTGTCCCACTCGCCGGCGTCGGCGAGCGCGTCGAACAGCGCCGCGGCGGTGTGGCAGTCGGTGCCGAGGTCGCTCCGGTCCTCGATCAGGGCGTGCGACGAGCGCCGGATGGTCCTGCCCTCCTCGGGGAACAGGACGTTCCGGTCGCCGCCCATCCCGGTGTTGCCGGACCATTCGTAGCCCGGCAGGCAGACGAAGCGGCCGGGCTGGTCGAACTCGGCCGTGAGCCGGTTCAGGGCGGTCCAGAACGCGCCGGTCATCTGGAAGTCGTTGCCCTGGTGGCAGGTGGCGTCGAGGAACGCGCGGTCGCGCGCGAAGGCGAAGTAGTCGCGGGCCGACCCGGTGCCGATCGTCTCCTCCGACTGGCCGTGCAGGTCGCCCCAGTAATGCAGGAACGGCGTCGCCTCGACGACCCGGAGCGCGTTCGCGCACGCGACGGGTTCACCCGTCGCGTCGAGCAGCTCGATCACGACGTCACCCGGCCGGTCGACCACGAGATCCGGAACCTCGAGCGCGAACCGCCCGTGCTCGAGGGTCACGCTGTCCGGCAGGTTCCGGACAGTCTGGCTGGCGCGCAGGCGGAAGGTCCCCTCGCACCGGTCCGAGGGGTTGCCCCAGCGGTCCTCCCCCTTCACCCACAACGAGAAGGGCTCGCCTACGCGCCGGAGCGTCGGCAGGACCGCGACCATCCGGACCGGCGGCCCGGGCACGATCCGGATCACCGGCTGCTCGGGCAAGGGCTGGAAGTTGTAGGTCGCGATCGGGTCGACCAGGACCCGGAACTCGAAGGTGTCCTCGCAGAAGGTCTGGAGGCGCATGCCCGGCGAGCCCTGGCGCTGGTCGCCGAAGGTCACGGTGATGGTTTCGCCCGCCCTGAGGTAGCCGTTCACCACCTTGATGCTCAGCGTCCTGTCCCAGGGGCGGACGTTGCCCTTGGTGTCGAAGCGGACCTCGAGTACCGCCTCGTTGGAGGCCGCGACGGTGGTGTACCCGACGGCAGCGGGATCGTGCAGCTGCGGCGGGCTCATGTCGGCAGCGAACCGGAAGCAGACCCGGAGCGCGCCGGAATCGTCGATGCCGAAGGTGCCGGCATGGTAGGTCAGGCGGAACGACTGATGGCTGCCGGCGACGAACGCCCCCGCGGGCTCGAGCGTCGCATGCCCGAGGTCGGACGGCTCGATCGGCTGCCGGATGGTGCCGCTGGTGTTGGCCGCGCCCGGCCGCGCGCGCCCGTCGTCGTCACCGTCCACCTCTTCCCCCGATCGCCAAC
>DASUSF010000130.1:0-12211 GCA_036375275.1 Geminicoccaceae bacterium
CCCGGCGTGGTCCTCGCGCAGGCCGAAATCGTTGGTGAGGAAGTGGAGGCCGATCGCGATCGTGTAGAACGCGAGGCCGATGATCCCGCCGTCTTCGCGGTGCAGCGTCAGATAGCCGATCAGGAAGTTGTAGGCGGCGAAGGAAGCGATGTGCAGCCAGAACACCGGCGCGCCGCTGCCATGCTCGCGCCGGGTCTGTCGGATCAGCCGCTCGAGGCCGTAAAACACGGTGAGGCCGACGAGCGCGAGGAGCCAGATCTCCCGCTCCAGCCCGAGGGCGTCCTCGAGGTGTTCCCGACCCGCGGCGATCTCCGGGAGCAGATGCAGGAACACGTAGGCGACCGCGACCCCGCCCGCGGCCGACAGCCAGCGGCTGCGCGGGATCATGGTGATGAAGCGGAGCTTGCCGGCGATGACGTGGACCAGGGCGAACAGCGCGACGGCGGAGAGCGGGAGAAGGGGCAGCTCCATCGGCGCGCTGATGTCCTCCTGGTTCACTCTCCAGGCGGAACGGTCGCGAACACGAGGTAGTTCACGGCGACGTCCTCGCTCAGCCGGAAGCGGTCCCGGAGCGGGTCGTAGACCACGCCCGTCACGTCCACCACCTGCGCGCCAGCGCGCCGGAGCGGCCGGGCCAGCTCCGAGGGCCGGAGGAACCGCCCCCACTGGTGCGTCCCGCGGGGCAGCCAGCCGAGCAGGTATTCCGCCGCCACGATGCCGAGCGCGAACGAGCGGATGGTGCGGTTCAGGGTCGAGAGCACCAGCGCCCCGCCCGGCCGGACCACGCCGGCGCAGGCGGCGACGAAGCGGTCGGGATCCGGCACGTGCTCGACCACCTCGAGCGCGGCGAGCAGGTCGAAGCGGCGCCCCGCGCCGGCCAGATCCTCGATGCCGGCGTTCCGGTAGTCGATCTCGAGGCCCGCGGCTTCGGCGCGGCGCCGGCCGATCTCGAGCGGATCGCTCGCGGGATCGATCCCGGTCACCCTGCCGCCGAGCCGGGCCAGCGGCTCCGCCAGCAGGCCGGCGCCGCAGCCGACGTCGAGCACCTCGAGCCCCGCGAGCGGCCGGATCCGGCGCGGATCCCGCCCGAGGTGCCGGCACATCTGGTCGCGGATGTAGGCGAGGCGGACCGGGTTCAGCCTGTGCAGCGGCGCCATCGGCCCGGCCGGGTCCCACCATTCGCGGGCGAGCCGGTCGAACCGCTCGATCTCGCGCGGGTCCTCGCCTGCGCGGCTCCGCGAACCGGTCACGTGCGCTTCCTCGCTTGGGGGTTGGGCTTGCCTGGGCACCGGCGCCTGTTTATGAAGAGGCGCGCCGGAAAACGCCAGCCGGGCGCGCGCAGCACCTCGTCCCGAGTAGCGCGGAGTGTCGGCCAGTGGCGCTGGTGGTGCAGAAATTCGGCGGCACGTCGGTCGCGGACCTCGAGCGCATCGAGGCGGTCGCGCTCCGCGTGAGGCAGGCGGTGCTCGCGGGCGATCGGGTCGCGGTCGTGGTCTCGGCCATGGCCGGGACGACCAACCAGCTGGTCGCGTGGGCGAGGGAGGCCGGCGGCGCCGATCCCGATCTCGCCGAGTACGACGTCGTGGTCGCCTCCGGCGAGCAGGTGACGATCGGACTGCTCGCGCTGACGCTCCGGCGTCACGGCGTGCCCGCGCGCTCGTTCCTCGGCTGGCAGGTGGCGGTCGAGACCGACGGCCGGCACGGCGGCGCACGGATCAGCGCGATCGATGCCGCCGCCGTCCTGGACGTGCTCGCCGGCGGCGCGGTCGCGGTGGTCGCCGGCTTCCAGGGGGTCAGCCCCGAGCGGCGGGTGACCACGCTCGGCCGGGGCGGCTCCGACACCTCGGCCGTGGCGCTCGCAGCGGCGCTCCGTGCCGATCGCTGCGACATCTACACGGATGTCGAAGGGGTGTTCACGAGCGATCCCCGAATCGTCGCCAAAGCGCGTAAGCTCGAGCGCATCACCTACGAGGAGATGCTCGAGATGGCGTCGCTCGGCGCCAAGGTCCTCCAGACCCGTTCCGTCGCGCTCGCCATGCAGCACGGCGTCCGGGTGCAGGTCCTCTCCAGCTTCACCGACCAGCCGGGGACCCTGGTCGTCGACGAGAGCGAGATCGTGGAACAGCAGGTCGTCAGTGGGATCGCCTACACCCGGGACGAAGCCAAGGTGACGCTGGTCGGCGTCGCCGACCGCCCGGGCGTCGCCGCCACCATCTTCGGTCCGCTCGCGGAAGCCGGCATCAACGTCGACATGATCGTTCAGAGCGTGTCGGCGGACGGGGTCCAGACCGACCTCACCTTCACCGTCTCGCGCGCCGAGATGGCCCGCACCTGCCAGCTGCTCGAGCGCAGCCGGGACGAGCTCGGCTTCAGCCGGATCGACGCCCAGGGCGAGGTGGTCAAGATCTCGGTGATCGGGGTCGGCATGCGCAGCCACGCGGGGATCGCCCACACCATGTTCCGGACCCTCGCCGAGCGTGGCATCAACATCCAGGCCATCTCGACCTCGGAGATCAAGATCAGCATCCTGATCGACGAGGCCTACACCGAGCTCGCCCTCCGCCTGCTGCACACGGCCTATGGACTCGATGCCGTCTGAGAGCGGCCGCGGGCGGGCGCGGCTCGACCGCCTCTGGGCGAGGGGAACGGCGTTCCTCGGCTGCCGCCTCGCGCTGATGGGGGGGGCCATGACCTGGGTGAGCGAGCGCAACCTCGTGGCCGCGATCTCCAACGCCGGCGGCTTCGGCGTGCTCGCCTGCGGCGCCATGGATCCCGGCCGGCTCGAGGCCGAGATCGCCGCGACCCGGGCGCTCACCGACCGCCCCTTCGGGGTCAACCTGATCGTCATGCACCCGGCGCTGGACGAGCTGATCGAGGTGGTTCTCGCTCGCCGCGTCGGCCACGTCGTGCTCGCCGGTGGCCTGCCGCCTCGGGACGCGATCCAGCGGATCCGCGCCGGCGGGGCGAAGCTGCTCTGCTTCGCGCCGAGCGTGAGTCTGGCGAGAGGTCTGGTCCGCCAGGGCGTCGACGCGCTGATCATCGAAGGGGCGGAGGCCGGCGGGCACATCGGACCGGTCGCGACCAGCGTGCTCGCCCAGGAGATCCTGCCGGTGGTCCGGGACGTGCCGGTCTTCGTCGCCGGCGGCATCGGCCACGGCGAGGCGATCGCGGCCTACCTCCGGATGGGCGCCGCCGGCTGCCAGATGGGCACCCGCTTCGTCTGCGCCGCGGAGTCGATCGCGCACCCGGACTTCAAGGCCGCCTTCATCCGGGCGCAGGCACGGGATGCCGTGCCGTCGGTCCAGATCGACCCGGGCTTCAAGGTCATCCCGGTCCGCGCGCTGCAGAACGCCGCCACGCAGTCGTTCATGCAGACCCAGATCGAGGTCATCGCGCGCTTCCGGGCGGGGGAGCTCAGCCAGGAGCAGGCCTCGCTCGCGATCGAGCACTTCTGGGCCGGGGCGCTGCGCCGCGCGGTGGTCGAGGGCGACCTCGAGGGCGGCTCGCTGATGGCCGGGCAGAGCGTCGGCTTCGTGCGCGCGATCGAGCCGGTCGCGGAGATCCTCGAGAGCCTGGTCACCGAGGCCGCGGCGGCGCTGGAGCGCGAGCATCAGGTCGCCGCCGCTCCCGCGGACGCGGTGGCGTGATCCGGTCCCCGGTCGGTTGGGGGGCGGTGGCGGCTCCGGGCACGCGCAGCGAGGAGCTGAGCGCCGCCCGGCGCCTGCTCCGCCGGCTGGTCGAGATGATGGCCGCCCCGGTCAGCCCGCAGGAACGGCTCGACCGGATCGTCCGCCTGATCGCCGCCGACATCGTCGCCGAGGTGTGCTCGGTGTACGTCCAGCGCGGCGGCGACTACCTCGAGCTGTTCGCGACCGAGGGCCTGAAGCGGAGCGCGGTGCACAACACCCGGCTGCGGGTCGGCGAGGGGCTGGTCGGGCTAATCGCGGCGCAGGGCAACGTGATCAACCTGCCCGACGCCCAGAGCCATCCCGCCTTCGCCTACCGCCCGGAGACCGGCGAGGAGATCTACCACTCGTTCATGGGCGTGCCGATCGTCCGTGGCGGCCGGGTGGTCGGCGTGCTCGTGGTCCAGAACCGGGCGCGGAGGCACTATTCGGACGAGGAGGTCGACGCGCTCCAGATCGTCGCCACGGTGTTCGCGGAGATGCTCGCCTCGGGCGGGCTGATCGACGTCACCCGTTATCCCGGCGACCTCGGACGGATCGACCGGCCGGAGCGCCTCGAGGGGCTCCGGCTGGTCGAAGGCGTGGCGCTCGGCCAGGCGGTCCTGCACCAGATCAGGATCGAGGTCACGCGGCTCGTGGCCGATGATCCGGCGAGCGAGATCGTCCGCCTGGACGAGGCGATCTCGAGCCTCAAGGCCTCGGTCGACCAGCTTCTGCTGCTCCCCGAGGTGGCCGAGGGCGAGCACCGGGAGGTGCTCGAGGCCTACCGGATGTTCGCGAACGACGCCGGCTGGCGGCGGCGGATGCGCGAGGCGATCGAGACCGGGCTCTCCGCCGAGGCCGCGGTCAAGCGCGTGCAGGAGCAGACCCGGCTGCGGATGGCGCACGTCGCCGACCCCTACCTCCAGGAGCGGCTGCACGACCTGGACGCGCTCGCGGAGCGCCTGCTGGTGCACCTGCTCGGCGGCACGCCGCACCAGGACCCGGGCGACCTGCCCGACGAGTTCATCCTGGTCGCCCGCTCGATCACCCCGGCCGAGCTGCTCGACTACGACCGCAGCCGGCTCAAGGGCGTGATCCTGGAGGAGGGCTCGCCGACCTCGCACGCCGCGATCACCGCGCGCGCGCTGGACATCCCGATGCTCGGGCGGGTCAAGGGGGCGCTCACCCGGATCGAGACGGGCGACCGGCTCGCCCTCGACAGCGAGCACGGCCAGGTCTTCGTCCGGCCGAGCGAGGACGTCGAGATGGCGTTCGCGCGCTCGACCGCGGCGCACGCCGAGCGGCGGCGGATGTTCCACGCGCTCCGCGACCAGCCGTCCGTGACCCGCGACGGAATCCGGGTCTGCCTGCACCTCAACGCCGCCTTCCTGATCGACGTCGCGCACCTCGAGATCTGCGGGGCGGAGGGGATCGGCCTGTACCGCACCGAGCTCGCGTTCATGGTCCGTGATCATTTCCCGGACGTGCCGGCGCAGACCGAGCTGTACCGGCGGGTGCTGCAGCACGCCGGCGACCGGCCGGTGGTCTTTCGCACGCTCGACGTCGGCAGCGACAAGCATCTGCCGTACTGGACCTTCCCCGCCGAGGAGAACCCGGCGATGGGCTGGCGGGCGATGCGCATGGTGCTCGACCGGCCGATGGTGCTCCGGGCGCAGCTGCGCGCGCTGATCCGCAGCCACGGCGAGCGGCCGCTCAGCCTGATGTTCCCGATGGTCGCCGAGGTGGCGGAGTTCGAGGCTGGCCGGCGCATGCTCGAGCTCGAGCTCGGGCGGGCGCGGGAGCGCGGCCAGCCGACGCCCGCGAGCATCTGCATCGGCGTCATGCTGGAGGTCCCCTCGCTCTACTGGCAGCTGCCGGCGCTCCTGCCGCGGATCGATTTCCTGTCGATCGGCAGCAACGATCTGATCCAGTTCCTGTTCGCCGCCGATCGCGGCAATCCCGAGCTGGTCGACCGCTACGACCCGCTCTCGCCGCCGGTGCTGGCTTTTCTTCTGGATCTGGTCGAGCGCTGCCGGGCCGCCGGCGTCAAGCTCTCCTTCTGCGGCGAGATGGCGTCGCGGCCGCTCGAGGCGATGGCGCTCCTCGGGCTCGGCGTGCGGCACCTGTCGCTGGCGCCGACGGCGGCGGGCCCGGTCAAGGCGATGCTGCGCTCGCTGCCCTGCGCCCCGCTCGCGCCCTACCTCCGCAAGCTCAGCACTTTGCCGGACCACAGCGTGCGTGCTAGGCTGCACCACTACGCGCTTGACCACGGGGTCCAGCTGCTTACCTGAAGCCTGTCCGGCCGGCCTGGTGGCCGGCGCTGCCACCCGGAGGCCGCGGGCGTAGACCTGCAGCGGCCGATCGGACGCCGTGTCGAGCATGCGCGCAGAGAGCCATCAGCACCCGAACACGGATCCCTCCGAATCCCTGATGCGCGAGGTGGGCGCCCAGCTGCGCGAGGTGCGGCAGGAGCGGGGCGAGGACCTCGACGACATCGCCGAGTACCTGCGCATCAAGCCGATCTACCTGTACGGCATCGAGCGCGGCGACATGGGGGTCATGCCGGGGCGGACCTACGCCCTCGGCTTCCTCCGGACCTATGCCGACTATCTCGGCTTCGACGGCGAGGACCTGATCACCCAGATCAGATCGACGGTGGACGATCTGACCGGCAAGACCCGCTTCCACATCCGCGCCCCACTCCCGGAGAGCCGGCTGCCCAAGATGCCGATGCTGGTCCTGTCCATCGCCATGGTCGCCGGCATCTATGCCGGATGGGCCTACCTGAACCGGGACGACGACGCGGGCTTCGAGCAGGTGCGGCCGATCCCGGAAGCGACCTCGCCCGCGCCGGTCCCCGCCACCCCGGCCTCGCCCCCGCCGGCGCCGGCGGAAGGCCGGAACGGCGACGGCGTTCAGAGCCGGGCCGACGCGCCGGCTCCGGTGGTCGGGCTCGCCCCGCGACCGGCCCCGGCCCAAGGGGCGCAGGCGGCGAACCATGGCGATGCGCCCAGTCCAGGAGCCGGCGCGGGTCGGCCCGCGGGCGATGGTCGTGAAGCCGTCGCGGTCGGGCTTGCCGACCCCGCGGAGGATCAGGACGACGCGGACCGGCTGATCGAGCGGCTTCAGCCGGAGGCGGGCCCGGCTGCTGCGGAGGATCCGCCTCCTGGAGACGAGCCGGCTGCGGAAGAAGGCGTGGCGTCCGGGCCTGACCCGGCAACGGCGGACGGATCGGAACAGGCTGCTGCGGGCGGCGCCGGATCCGACGGCGCGGCCGGTCGGGCGGCGGATCGGGACGAGCTCGGCGACCTGATTGCGGAGCTGCAGGAGCCATCCTCCGCGGGGAGCGCCGCGGAGGGGCTGGCAAACCAACCCCCGGCCGGCGCCGGCCCGGACCCGGCGCAGGAGAGCGATGCGGAAGCGGCCGGGGACGCCGACGCTGGGCAGCCGCCGGCGGCCGCGGCGGCGGTCGAGGCGGTCCTCGCCGCTGCCGAGGCGGATGGCGACGCCATCGTCCACGAGACCGTGAACGCGGATGCCCGGGTGATCGTCCGGGCGCTCGACCAGAGCTGGATGCAGATCCGGAGCCTGAGCGGCGACTATCTGCGGACCCGGACGCTCGAGGCCGGCGACGCCTTTCTGGTGCCGAACCGCGACGACCTCGTGCTCTGGACCGGGAATGGCGGCGCGATCGAGTTCGTGGTCGACGGCGAGCGGGTGACGCCGCTCGGGCCGGACGGCAGCGTGATCCGCGACATTCCCCTGGAGCCCGAGGCGCTCCTCGAGCGCGCCCGGCGGCCCGGCTGAACCCGCGGACGTCGGGTGCGCTTTTCGGAACCTCCCCTGATGCGGCCGGGCCGCCGGCCCGACACGCTGGAGCACGCATGGTAGCCCTGCCCACGATCGAACGGCACGCCACCCACGCCGTCCGGGTCGGAACGGTCGCCATCGGCGGCGGCGCGCCGGTGGTCGTGCAGTCGATGACCAACACGGACACCGCGGACGTCGAGGCGACCGCCCGACAGGTGATGCAGCTCGCCGACGCCGGCTCCGAGATCGTCCGGATCACCGTCAACACCAAGGAGGCCGCCCTGGCCGTGCCGCACATCCGCGACCGGCTGCTGCTGCGCGGCTACGACGTGCCACTCGTCGGCGACTTCCACTACCACGGCCACCTGTTCCTGACCCGCTACCCGGCCTGCGCGGAGGCGCTCGCCAAGCTCCGGATCAATCCCGGCAACGTCGGCTTCGGAGCCAAGCGGGACAGGCAGTTCGAGATGATGATCGAGGCTGCGATCCGGCACCAGAAGCCGGTCCGGATCGGGGTCAACTGGGGCAGCCTGGACCAGGACCTCGCGACCCGGATGATGGACGAGAACGCGAAGCTCGCGCAGCCGAGGTCGGCCGACGAGGTGCTGCGCGAGGCGCTGGTCGTCTCGGCTCTGGCGAGCGCGGGGCGCGCCGAGGAGATCGGGCTCGGGCCGGACCGGATCGTGATCTCGGCCAAGGTCAGCCGGGTCCAGGATCTGGTGGCGGTCTACCGCGAGCTGGCGAGGCGCTCGTCCTACGCCCTGCACGTCGGGCTGACCGAGGCGGGCATGGGCGCGAAGGGCATCGTCGCGACCAGCGCGGCGCTCTCGCTCCTGCTCCAGGAGGGGATCGGCGACACCATCCGCGCCTCCCTGACCCCGCCGCCGGGCGGCGCCCGCACCGAGGAGGTGCAGGTCTGCCAGGAGGTCCTGCAGAGCCTCGGGCTCCGCCAGTTCACGCCGCAGGTGACCGCCTGCCCGGGCTGCGGGCGGACCACGAGCACCGTGTTCCAGGAGCTGGCCGAGAAGATCCAGGGCTATCTCCGCGAGCAGATGCCGGTCTGGCGCGAGCGCTATCCCGGCGTCGAGGGGCTGAACGTCGCGGTCATGGGCTGCATCGTGAACGGCCCGGGCGAGAGCAAGCACGCCGACATCGGAATCAGCCTCCCCGGCACCGGCGAGAGCCCGGCCGCACCGGTCTTCGTCGACGGCGAGAAGGTGGTGACGCTCCGGGGCGAGCGGATCGCCGAGGAGTTCCAGGCGATGGTCCTGGACTACATCGAGCGCCGGTTCGGCGCGCCGGCGCGGCGGAGCGCCTGACGCTTCGGGTTTGCATTTCCGGCCGGGTTCTGCGAGACGCGGCGGAGGATCCGTTCAACCTCCCTGGCAGCATTCCCCATGACCAGCCTGCGTCCGGTCCGCGGCACGCGCGACATCCTGGGCGAGGACGCCCGCCGCCACCGGACCGTCATCGAGACCGGGCGCGAGATCGCGCGCCGCTTCGGCTACGACGAGATCGGCACCCCGATCTTCGAGTTCACCGAGGTGTTCGCGCGCACGCTCGGCGAGACCTCGGACGTGGTCAGCAAGGAGATGTACAGCTTCGAGGACCGGGGCGGCGAGCGGATCACGCTCCGCCCCGAGTTCACCGCCGGCGTGGCGCGCGCGTTCATCTCGGGCAGCCTTGGCCAGCAGCCGCCGATCCGGCTGTTCTCCACGGGGCCGGTGTTCCGCTACGAGCGGCCGCAGAAGGGGCGCCTGCGCCAGTTCCACCAGATCAACGTCGAGGTGCTGGGCGCGCCCGAGCCGCTCGCCGACGTCGAGGTGATCGCCTTGGGCGACCGGCTTCTCGAGGCTCTGGAAATCCAGTCGGACGTGGTGCTCGAGCTGAACAGCCTGGGCGACGCCGAGAGCCGGAACGCCTATCGCGAGCTCCTGGTCTCGTACCTCGGCGGCCATCGGAATCGGCTGTCCGAGGACAGCCTGAACCGGCTCGCGCGCAACCCGCTCCGGATCCTCGACAGCAAGGATCCGGGCGACCGCGAGGTCCTGAAGGACGCCCCGCGCATGGACGAGAGCCTGAACGAGGCTTCGCGCGCTTTCTTCGCCCGCGTCCGCGAGGGGCTGGATGCCCTCGGGATCGCTTACCACCTCAACCCGGCGCTGGTCCGCGGCCTCGACTACTACACCCACACCGCCTTCGAGTTCACCACGACCGCGCTCGGCGCCCAGGGCGCGGTGATCGCGGGCGGCCGCTACGACGGCCTGATCCGGACCATGGGCGGCCCGGACACGCCGGGTGTCGGCTGGGCCGGCGGGGTCGAGCGTCTGGCCATGCTGCTCGACGAGCCGGCGCCCGATGAGCGGCCGGTCGTGGTCGTCCCGGTTGGCGAGACGGTCGAGCTGGAGGCCTGGAGGCTCGCGGACGAACTGCGCCGAGCCGGGCTGCGGGTGGAGCTGGACTTCCGCGGCAAGGTCGGCCAGCGGCTCAAGAAGGCGACCCAGAAGAACGCCCGCTTCGCGCTTCTGCTCGGCGAGGACGAGCTGACGGCCGACACCGTCGTCCTCCGCGATCTCGACGCCGGCGAGCAGGCGCCGGTCGCCCGCGGCGATCTGGCAGAACGGCTCCGACAGCCCCTGTAGCTTGCGGGGATCCGGCTCGTCGGCCATCTTCTGGTCATGGCCAGCGCGATCTTCGACACCCATAGCTTCGTCAAGCGGCTGACGGCAGCGGGCATGCCCGAGCCGCAGGCCGAGATCCTGGCCGAGGAGCAGGCGCGGCTGCTGACCGACCACTTGGCGACCAAACAGGACTTGCGAGATCTGGAGCAGCGTCTGAAGGATCAGCTGACCGTTCGGCTCGGAGGGATGCTCGCCGCCGGGATCGCGATCGTGGCCGCCCTCGTGAGGCTACTCTGAGAGGTAGTCCCGCCGTTCGAGGACCGTCCGGCCGTGGAACAGCGTCCCGTCGGGAGCCGGCTCCAGGTACTTCGGCGCCTCCTCCATGAACCACTTGAAGCTGTCCATCTCCCGGTGCGCCGCATGCGCCTCCGGGCTCTTGTAGATCTCGACCAGGATGAAGCGGCGGGGGTCATCCGGATCCTGGTTGACGTCGAACAGCAGGCAGTCCGGCTCCCTGGTCCTGGAATTGAAGGCATGGCGGTCGATCAGCGTGGCGAAGCCGTCGACCTGATCGGGCTTGGCCCGGACTTCGACGATCACGGTCCGCGTCATGGATGCACTCCCGGTTGATCCGACCCGATGCGGAGCATAGGCGCGTCGGGCGCCCCGGGCCAGCCGGCCGCGGCTTGCGCCAGCAGCTGCCGGCGGCCATCTTTGCAGGCATGGCGAGCGCGATCTTTGACACCCACAGCTTCGTCAAGCGGCTGACCTCGGCCGGCATGCCAGAGCCGCAGGCCGGGATCCTCGCCGAGGAGCAGGCGCGGCTGTTCACCGGTGACTTGGCGACTAAGCAGGATCTCCACGAGCTGGTGCGGCGCCTGAAGGATCAGCTGACCATCCGGATCGGCGGCACGCTCGCGGTCGCCGTGGCGGTGATGGCGGCGCTCGTCGAGCTGCTCTGAGATGAGCACAGAAGCTCCGACTGCATTCGGGCAGAAGCTCGAGGGCATCCTCGCCCGCCGGGCCGAGCTGGCCGCGCGGATGAGCGATGCTGCGGGCGAGGACTACGCCAGCCTCGGGAAGGAATACGCCGAGCTGGATGCGGTCGCGGCGGACATCGAGGCCTACCACGCCGTCCTCAAGGAATTGCGGGATCTCCGGGCGATGGTCGCCGACCCCGGGCTCGACGCCGACATGCGGGCGCTCGCCGAAGCCGAGGTCGAGGCCGCCGAGGAGCGCCTGCCCGCCCTCGAGCAGGCGGTCAGGCTCGCGCTTCTGCCCAGGGACGAGGCGGACGAGAAGAGCGCGATCCTCGAGATCCGGGCCGGGACCGGCGGCGAGGAGGCGGCGCTGTTCGCCGCCGACCTGTTCCGCATGTACCAGCGCTACGCCGAAGTGCGCGGCTGGCGGCTCGAGGAGATCTCGGCGACCGAGAGCGATCTCGGCGGCTTCAAGGAGGTCGTGGCCCTGATCAAGGGCCAGGGCGTCTTCGCCCGCCTCAAGTACGAGGCCGGCGTGCATCGGGTGCAGCGGGTCCCGGAGACCGAGGCCCAGGGCCGGATCCACACTTCGGCCGCGACCGTGGCGGTCCTGCCCGAGGCCGAGGAGGTCGACGTCCAGGTCGACGAGAAGGACCTCCGGATCGACGTCTTCCGCTCGAGCGGTCCCGGCGGCCAGTCGGTCAACACCACCGACAGCGCGGTCCGGATCACCCACCTCCCGACCGGGATCGTGGTCAGCCAGCAGGACGAGAAGTCGCAGCACAAGAACCGCGCCAAGGCGATGAAGGTGCTGCGCGCCCGGCTGTACGAGCGCGAGCGCGCGGCGCGCGACGCCGAGCGGGCGGCGGACCGCAAGGGGCAGGTCGGCTCCGGCGACCGGTCGGAGCGGATCCGCACCTACAACTTCCCGCAGGGCCGCTGCACCGACCACCGCATCAACCTGACCCTTTACAAGCTCGACAAGGTGCTTGCCGGCGAGGCGCTCGACGAGGTCATCGACGCCCTGATCGCGGAGGATCAGGCGGCGCGCCTGGCCGAGGCGAGCTGAATCTTGCTCAGAGGTCTGGCACCGGACGCGGCCGCCCGTCGGCGTCGATCGCCACCATGGTGA
>DASUSF010000131.1:0-15211 GCA_036375275.1 Geminicoccaceae bacterium
GAGATGGTCGAGACCGCCGCGATCCTGAACCAGGCGACCGCCAGGAGCCTCGTGATCCTGGACGAGATCGGGCGCGGCACGGCCACCTATGACGGCCTGTCGATCGCCTGGGCGGTGGTCGAGCACCTGCACGAGGTCACCCGCTGCCGGGCGCTGTTCGCGACCCACTACCACGAGCTGACCGCGCTCGCCGCCCGGCTCGACCGGCTCGCGGTGCGGACCATGCGGGTCAAGGAATGGCAGGGCGAGGTCGTATTTCTCCACGAAGTGGCCGAAGGGGCCGCCGATCGCTCGTATGGGATCCACGTGGCCCGGCTCGCGGGCCTGCCGGCGCCCGTCCTGAAGCGCGCCGAGGAGGTCCTGCACCGGCTGGAGCAGGGCGAGGCGAACCGCGCGCCGGCGCGCCTCGCCGACGACCTGCCGCTGTTCAGCGCCGCGTCCACCCGGGGCCGCGCGGAGCCGCCGGCCCGCAGCCCGCCGCCGCTGGAGGAGGCGCTCGGGGGCATCCGCCCGGACGACCTCACGCCGCGCGAGGCGCTAGAGCTGATCTATCGCCTCAGGAGGCTCCTCGACGGCGATGCCGGCGCGTGACGCCGGGGCTGCCGATCCGGTAGGCCCTCAGCCGATCCCGCCGCAGCCGATCCCCCCTCGGCCGATCGGCTCAGGGGGTCTCCTGGAGGTGCCGGGCGCAGAGGGTCAGGCCCTTGCGCGCCTTGTTCGACCACTCGCTGTCGGGGTCGAGGTCGAGGTAGCGCCGCCACCAGTCGCGCGCCTCGTCGAAGCGCCCGGCGACGAAGTGCCAGTACGCCAGGTTGTACATCGGGTCGCCGTACCACGGGTCGGCCGCGACCGCGCGCAGCAGATAGTGCCGGGCGAGGTCGCGCCGGCCCTCGGCGTCGACCACGCCGGCGAGGTTGTACCAGGCCTCCGCGAAGTTGGGATCGACCGCGAGCGCGAGATGGAGGTAGCACTTGGCCTCGTTGATCCGTCCTTGCTCGCGCAGGACGTTGGCGAGGTTGAACGGCGCGATCGGATCATCCCGGTCGATCTGCACGCAGCGCCGGTACAGATCCTCGGCGAGCGGCCAGTCCTTGCTCTCCTCGGCCTCCTCCGCCGCCTCGAAGAGGCTGTCCACGGTGAGGTTTTCGGTCGCCGGGAGCGGCAGGCGCATCTGCCCGTCCAGCTCGGCGAGCCCGCCGGCATAGCGGACCATGACCCGGCCTTCGGGATCGGTGATCAGCTTGTGGCGGGCGAGCGGATGGTCGCCCGTGGCGTGGCTCGCGAGCCCGATCCGCCCGACGCTCTCGAGGATCTCGCGCAGCGCCAGCCCCTCGTCGAGCAGGCGCGCGATCTCGCGGGCGGTGACCAGCGCCCGGAAGCTGCAGCGGCCTTCCTCCGCCTCGATCAGGTCGAACAGGGTCAGCACCCGGACGATCATCGGGTCGAGCCCCGCGCGCCGGGTCAGCTCCTCCAGCGTGACCGCGGCCGGCTCCGCGGCCGGCGAAAGCAGGCCGAGCGCGCGCAGGAAGGCGCGCTCGCTGATCACCCGCACCCCGAGCCGGTCGGCCCGCTCGAGGGCATCCTGCAGGCGGCCCTGGAGCAGCTGGGTCTGCGCCTGGCGGCCGATCACGAGGAGGTCGGTCGCCCGGGTCAGGGCGCGGCGCAGCACCGCGCCGCGTCGCTCGAGTTCGTCCGCCGCGACCCGCCGCGGCATGGCGGCGAGCGCCCCGACCAGCACGACCGTCTTGTCCTCGAAGTCCATGGCGCGCTCGTTCGTCCTGCGCTCCTGCTCGATCAACGATCAATGCCCTCGGCGCTTGGCGGCGGAACGGGGTCGATTCCCGTGGTCAGTCTAGACCAGAACGCGCGGAATCGCGAACCGTACAGAGCATGAACAGCACGAAATTCCGCCGCCGCGGCCGGCGCGGGCAGGCCGGCCTTGACCGCAGCCGGCGGACGCGGCTCGATGGCGTCGACGTGGGCGGGAGGACGGTGGATGGAGATCCCGGGACAGGCGGCGATCGTGACCGGCGGCGCGTCCGGCCTCGGCCGGGCGACCGCGGCGATGCTGGTCAAGGCGCACGCCAAGGTCGCGCTGCTCGACCTGGACGCCGGCCGCGTCGAGGCGACGGCGCGCGAGATCGGCGCCCTCGGGCTGGTCTGCGACGTGGCCGATCCCGCCCAGGCGGAGGGCGCGCTCCGGGACGCGCGCGAGGCGCACGGGGCCGCGAGCATTCTGGTCAACTGCGCCGGCATCGCGCCGCCGAAGCGGATCGTCGGGCGGAACGGCCCGATGCCGCTCGCGGACTTCGAGGCGGTGATCCGGGTCAACCTGATCGGGACCTTCAACCTGATGCGCCTCGCCGCCGCCGACATGGCGACGCTCGAGCCGGCGGGCGCCGACGGCGAACGCGGGGTGATCGTCAATACCGCCTCGGTCGCGGCGTTCGACGGGCAGATCGGCCAAGCCGCGTACGCCGCCTCCAAGGGCGCCGTGGCATCCCTGACGCTCCCGGCGGCGCGCGAGCTCGCCCGCCACGGCATCCGCGTGATGACCATCGCGCCCGGCATCTTCGAGACCCCGATGATGGAGGGGCTGCCCGAGCCGGTGCAGGCGGGCCTGGCCCAGGCGGTGCCGTTCCCGCACCGGCTCGGCCGGGCCACCGAGTACGCGAGCCTGGTCCGCCACATCGTGACCAACCCGATGCTCAACGGCACCACCATCCGCCTCGACGGGGCGCTGCGGATGGCGCCGCAGTAGGCATGCCCGCGGCTCCGCCAGGCGGCGCGCGCGCCCCCACCGCCGACGAGATCGAGCGGATCGGGCAGGCGGCGCTCGACGCGCTGCCGGAGCCGTTCCGGAGCCACGTCAGGAGCGTGCCGATCCGGGTCCAGGACTTCCCGGACGAGGAGACCGAGCGCGACATGGAGCTGGAGAGCCCGTTCGACATCCTCGGCCTCTACCGCGGCGTCCCGCTCGGCCACGACGCGGAGCTCGGCCCGCCGCGCGCCGACGTCGACATGATCTTCCTCTATCGCCGGCCGATCCTGGATCGCTGGTGCGAGGCCGGCGAGACCCTCGAGGACATCGTCCGCGACACGCTCTTGCACGAGATCGGCCACCACTTCGGCATGGACGAGGACGACCTCGAGCGGATCGGGCTCGGATGATCCGGAGCCTCGACCACCTGGTGCTGACGGTGCGGGATCTGGGGGCGACCCGGCGGTTCTATGTCGACGGCCTCGGGCTGGAGCTCCGCACCTTCGAGGGCGGCCGGCACGCCCTGCACGCCGGCGAGATCAAGATCAACCTCCACCTCGCCGGGCACGAGTTCGAGCCCAAGGCCGGGCGTCCGACCCCGGGCTCCGGCGACCTCTGCTTCCTCACCGACCGCCCGCTCGAGGCCGTCGCCGCGCGCATGGCCGCGCTGGGCCATCCGGTGATCGAGGGGCCGGTCCCGCGGAGCGGGGCGCGCGGGCCGATCACCTCGATCTATTTCCGCGACCCCGATGGCAATCTGGTCGAGGTCGGGCACCCCTGAGGCCAGCCGCCCGGGCGTTGATCCCGCCGCGAGGGCTGCCTCCGTCGGCATCGGGGACCGCCTCTGGGTCGGCTTCAGGTCGTCTGGGCCGGGGCCTTGCCGTAGCCCCCGCCGGCCGGGGTCTGGATGACGAACGTGTCGCCGACGCCGACCTGGGTCCGGCAGCAGCCGGGCAGGTCGTCCCGGCTGCCATCCGCCCGGACCACCCACTGCGCGCCCACCGCGCCCGCTTCGCCCCCGTCGATCCCGAACGGCGCCACGCGCCGGTGGTTGGAGAGCAGCGCCGCGCTCATCGGCTCGAGGAAACGGATCCTCCGGATCGTGCCGTCGCCGCCGCGGTGCCGCCCGCGGCCGCCCGAGCCGCGGTTGATGGCGTGGCCCTCGAGCAGGACCGGATAGCGCCACTCGAGCACCTCCGGATCGGTGAGCCTCGAATTGGTCATGTGGGTGTGCACGGCCGAGGTGCCGTCGTAGTCGGGGCCGGCCCCCGACCCGCCGCAGATGGTCTCGTAGTACTGGTAGGTGTCGTCGCCGAAGGTGAAGTTGTTCATCGTGCCCTGGGCGGCCGCCATGACGTTGAGGGCGCCGTAGAGCGCATCGGTGATGCATTGCGAGGTCTCGACGTTGCCGGCGACCACCGCCGCCGGGTGGCGCGGGCGGAGCATGCATCCCTCCGGGATCACGATCTCGATCGGCTTCAGGCAGCCCTCGTTCATCGGGATCGCGCGGTCGACCAGGGTCCGGAACACGTACAGCACCGCCGCCCGACAGACCGCGGCCGGGGCGTTGAAGTTGTCGGGGAGCTGGGGGCTCGTCCCGGTGAAGTCGACCACCGCCCGACGCTCCGCCTTGTCGATGGTCACGCGCACCCGGATCTCGGCGCCGTTGTCGAGCGGGTAGGTGAAGGCGCCCTCGTCGAGCCGGTCGAGGACGTCGCGGACCGACTCCTCGGCGTTGTCCTGGACGTGGCGGGTGTACGCCTGCACCACGTCCCGGCCGAACTGGTCGATCATCTTCAGGAGCTCGCCCCGCCCGCGCGCGCAGGCCGCGATCTCGGCCTGCAGATCGGCGATGTTCTGCCGCGGGTTCCGGGCCGGGTGGGCGCCGGAGCGGAGGAGACCCTCGACCGCCTCCCCGAGGAATCGGCCACGGTCCACGATCTGCACGTTGTCGAACAGCACCCCCTCATCCTCGATGGTCCGGGAGTCCGGCGGCATCGAGCCGGGCGTGATGCCGCCGATGTCGGCGTGGTGGCCGCGCGCGGCGGTCAGGAACAGGAGCTCGCCCCGGTCGCCGAACACCGGCATCACCACCGTGATGTCGGGCAGATGGGTGCCGCCGTTGTAGGGGTCGTTGAGCGCGAACACGTCGCCCTCGCGCATTGTGTCGCGGCGTCGGTCCAGGATGTGCCGCACGCTCTCGCCCATCGAGCCGAGATGCACCGGCATGTGCGGCGCGTTCGCGATCAGCATCCCCTCGGCGTCGAACAGCGCGCACGAGAAGTCGAGGCGCTCCTTCATGTTCACCGAATACGCGGTGTTCTGGAGCGTCACCCCCATCTGCTCGGCGATCGCCATGAACAGGTTGTTGAAGATCTCGAGCAGGATCGGGTCGCTCTCGGTGCCGAGCGCCGCCTCCTGCCGGAGCGGCTCGACGCGGTCCAGCACCAGATGATGCCGACCGGTGTACGAGGCCGCCCAGCCCGGCTCGACCACCACCGTCGTGGTGCTCTCGACGATGATCGCCGGCCCCTCCACGCGGTCGCCGGCGCGGAGATCGTCCCGCTGGTAGACCGGGGTGTCGACCGCCTCCGGCGGCTGGTGCGGCGCGGCGGCGGTGATCATCCGGACCCGCGTCGCCGGCTCCAGCGGATCGGCGTCGGAATGCGGGTCGAGCGGATGCTCGGGCTCCTCGACCGTCGCCATGCGTCCGATCGCCTCGACCGCCACCTGCTCGACCTGCAGCGCCCGCCCCTCGACGATGAAGCCGTAGCGGCTCCGGTGCTCCGCCTCGAAGCGCCGGCGCAGCTCGTCCAGCGTTCCCGCCTCGACCTCGAGCGCCGTGTCGGTGCCGCTGTAGCGGACGTGGATCCGCGGGCTGGCCAGGATCCGCTCGTCCGGCACGTCCTGTCCGAGCAGCTCCCGCCGCCCCTCGTCCGCCAGCTCCCGGATCGCCGCCTCGAGCGTCGGCACCAGCTGCTCGTTCAGCTCCGCCTCGATCGCCCGCTGCTTCATCGTGCGCACGTCGGCGAGGCCCATGCCGTAGGCCGACAGGGCGGAGGCGAGCGGATGGATCAGGATCTTCTTCATGCCGAGGGCGTCGGCCACCGGGCAGGCGTGCTGACCGGCCGCGCCGCCGAAGCAGCAGAGCGTGTAGGCCGAGACGTCGTAGCCGCGCTGGATCGAGATCTTCTTGATCGCGTTCGCCATGTTGTCGACGGCGATCCGGAGACAGCCGTGCGCGATCTCCTCGGCGCTTCGCCGGCTGCCGGTGGTCGCCTCGACCTCGCGGGCCAGGGCGGCGAACTTCTCCCGCACCACCTCCGCGTCGAGCGGCTGGTCGGCCTCGGGGCCGAACACCGCCGGGAAGAAGTCCGCCTGGAGCTTGCCGACCATCAGGTTGGCGTCGGTTACGGTGAGCGGACCGCCACGGCGGTAGCAGGCCGGCCCGGGGTTGGCGCCGGCGCTCTCCGGCCCGACCCGGAAGCGGCCGGCCTCGAACACCAGCATCGAGCCGCCCCCCGCGGCGACGGTGTGGATCGCCATCATCGGCGCGCGCATCCGGACGCCTGCGATCTCGGTCTCGAAGCTGCGCTCGAACTCGCCCCGGTAATGCGCGACGTCGGTCGACGTGCCGCCCATGTCGAAGGTGATGATCTTCTCGAAGCCGGCGAGCTGGCTGGTCTGGACGCCGCCGACGATGCCGCCCGCCGGACCGCTCAGGATCGCGTCCTTGCCCTGGAACTGGTGGGCGTCGACCAGGCCGCCGTTGGACTGCATGAACATCAGCCGGACGTCGCCAACCTCGGCCGCGACCTGATCGACGTAGCGCCGGAGGATCGGCGACAGGTACGCGTCGACGACGGTGGTGTCGCCGCGCCCGACGATCTTCATGAGCGGCGACGTCTCGTGGCTGACCGAGATCTGCGCGAAGCCGACCTCGCGCGCCACCTCCGCCACCGCTCGCTCGTGGTCGTGATGGCGGTAGCCATGCATCAGCACGATCGCGATCGCCCGGAAGCCGTCGGCATGCGCCGCCTCGAGGTCCGCTCGCACCCGCCCGAGGTCCGGCGCCCGCTCGACCGTGCCGTCCGCGCGCACCCGCTCGTCGATCCCGATCACGCGTCCGTAGAGCTGGTCGGGCAGTACGATATGCCGGGCGAAGATGTCGGGGCGGTGCTGGTAGCCGATCCGGAGCGCATCCTCGAGCCCCCGGGTGATCGCCAGCACGGTCCGCTCGCCCTTGCGCTCGAGGAGGGCGTTGGTCGCGACCGTGGTGCCCATCTTGACCGCGTCGATCCTGGCGGCGGGCAGCCGGTCGCCCGCCCCGAGCCCGAGGTGCCTGCGGATCCCGGCGAGCGCCGCGTCCCGGTACTGCTCCGGATTGTCCGAGAGCACCTTGTGCACGGTGAGCGCGCCGTCGGGAGCGCGCGCGACCACGTCGGTGAAGGTGCCGCCGCGGTCGATCCAGAACTCGTACCCCCTGTTCAAGGGCATCCTCCTTCCGACCGCGCCGCCGCCGTCACCCGCCGAGGTCCGCTTCTATACAGGAAAGGCCGCCGGCGGTGGAGGTCGGCGTCCGGCGATCGTCCCTTCCCGCCTCCGGCGCCGGGTCCAGAGGGATCCCGACCCGAGCCGCTCGCGCGGCGGTTCCGGCTGGCCGAATCCGCTCTAGCGCAATGACTTGGCCGTCTTGGCGCGACGGTAGGTGGTTCCACCTGCCCGGAAAACGGTCTAGAGGGAGGCGGGGGAGCAGCATCATGACGGCAGGATCGATCCGGTTGGCGGGCTATCTCGGCAAGATCGTGGGCGGCATCGCGGGCCTCGCGATCGGCGGGCCGATCGGTGCGGTGATCGGCGCGGTCGCCGGCCACGCCTACGATCACTGGCGCGAGCGCGAGCGGGCCGAGCGCGCCGAGCGAAGGCCGCCGCCGCCCCCGCCGGAGCGCGAGACCGCCGGTCCCGACCTCGGCGCCGGCGCCGGGGTGTTCAGCGATCCCGCGGAGACCCGCCGGATCGCCTTCGCGACCGCGATCATCGTTCTGGGCGCCAAGCTCGCCAAGTCGGACGGCGTGGTCACCCAGGAGGAGATCCGCGCCTTCAAGCGGACCTTCCGGGTCGACGACCGGGACGTCGGCGACGTCGGGCGGATCTACAACCAGGCCAAGACCAGCGCGCGCGGCTTCGAGCCGTACGCGCGGCAGATCGCGGGCCTGTTCGGCAACGACCCGATCCTCCTCGAGGAGCTTCTGGTCGGGCTGTTCGAGGTCGCGCGCGCCGATGGCGAGCTGAACCCGGCCGAGGTGGACTTCCTCCGGCGGATCGCCGCGATCTTCGGCTTCTCCATCGCCGCCTTCGAGCAGATCCGGGCCCGCTTCGCCGCCACCACCCGGAACATCTCGAGCAGCAACGACGCCTACGACGTCCTCGGCATCCAGCACACGGTCAAGGACGAGGAGGTCAAGCAGACCTACCGGAAGCTGGTCCGTGAGCACCACCCGGACCGCCTGGTCAGCAAGGGCCTGCCGCCGGAGCTGGTCGAGCAGGCGAACAGGCGGCTCGCGGCGATCAACGCCGCCTACGACCAGATCGCCAAGGAGCGCAAGCTTCGCTGAGCCGGACGCACGTTAGAAGAAGAAGTGCAGGCCGACGCCGCCGTACTCCAGATCCTCCTCGAAGAACTGCCCGTTCGGCGACTGGCCGTTGAAATACTCGAGCAGAAGCATCAGCCGGCGCTCGTCGAGAAAGCCGGCGCGGATGTCGAAGCCGGCCCTGAGCGAGTAGTTGACCTCCCAGTCCCGCTCGGCGTCCGCGGAGAGGTTCAGGGCGCCGATCGGGAACAGGACCGGGTCGAGCCACGGCTCCGGGCTGCTCAGCTCGAAACCGCCCTGGAGCAGCCAGGGGTCGAGGTCGGGCTCGCTGCGCACGATCGCGCCGCCTCCGCCATAGATGCGCAGCGCCTCGAACAGCTCGAGGGAAAGCAGGGCGTCGACCACCTCGTACGACAGGTTGACACGATCGACCCGGCTGCGCAGCAGGAACTCGTCGCCGAGGTGCGAGCTCTGGTGGTACAGCCGGAGCTGGGTCGAGAAGTCGCCGTCCCGGAAGGTGAGCGGCAGGCCGACGAAATAGTCGGCGTTGATCAGGTCCGTGGTTTCACCCTCGAGATCGAAGATCGAGAATACCCCGGCCTGCAACCCGACCTGCCAGAGGCCGCCGGCGAGGCTCCAGCCATACAGAGGCAGGGTCCCGCCGAAGTTGGCGCTGCCCACGGTCGCGAGCTCGGGGTCGTCGTTGAAGAACTGGAGCGACGCCGAGAAGCGCGGCCAGCGCGGGTCGGCGATCAACGGCTGGAACAAGGGGTTCTGCGGCAGCGGCCCGGTCCCGGCGGTGACCAGCTGGCTCTCCTCCAGGGTCGGGCCCGGGAGGGCCGGATCGGCGGAATGGACGACATCCACGCTGAGGCCTTCGATGCCCTCGAGCGCCTCGACCACCGCGTCGACGTCGGCGCCCGCGAGCTGGTCGGGATCGAGCACGAGCCGGCCACCGGCGACGCGGACGTCCACGCCGCGGAGGCGGAACTCGCGCTCGAGGACGGCGGTCACGTAGCCGGCCAGGAAGCGGTCGGTGGCGTCCGGCTCGGCCGGGGCCGCATGCAGCGCCGGGGCCGCCGCGAGCAGCGCGGCGAGCGCGACACCGGCGACGAGCGCACGATCAGTCATGGCACCTACAGTGTTTGCAGCCGCAGCCGGAACGGCGGCTTCGGAAGCGGGTTCCCCTGGTAGATGGGGACGGATTGCGACAAGGTCGACCGGCCGGCCGGACGGCACGTGGATTGGTCGCCGGACGGGCGGTGTAGCAGACCGAGGGGGACGAGCCATGGCGAAGGATCGGCAGAAGCACGACAAGGCGCCTCCGCACCCCGGCAAGCGCCGGCCTGAGGACCGCGATCGACCCGCGCGCGAGAAGGATCCCAAGGACCGGAACGGCGACGTCGACGAGGGACTCGAAGAGACGTTTCCGGCGAGCGATCCACCGGCACCGTCGCGGCCGACCGGCGCCGAGTAGCCGGGCCGAGGAGCCGGGCCTTCAGGGAGCCCGCGCGATCGCCGGCAGGGGGCGGCCGAGCAGCCCCTCTGGCCGCAGCACCAGGGTCAGGCACAGGAGCGCGAAGATCGCGACGTCGCGCCATGCCAGGCTGAACAAGGTCGCCCAGGCGGTTTCGATCCCGGCGATCAGGACGGCGCCGAGCATGGCGCCGCGGACCGACCCGATGCCGCCGACGACCGCCGCGGTCAGGGCCTTGAAGCCGAGCAGCCAGCCGTCGTGGGCGTTGATCACGCCGTAGCGCAGCAGGACCAGGCAGCCGGCGGTTCCGGCGAGCGCCCCCGAGAGTGCGAACGCCACCGCCATGAGGCGATGGGTGTGCACGCCGCAGAGGGCGGCCATCAGCGGATCGTCCGCCGCGGCGCGGAGCTTGCGGCCGAAGCCGGTCCAGCGCAGGCCGCCGGCGAGGGCGAGGAAGGTCAGCCCGGCGATCCCGACCGAGGCCAGCTGGGCGCCGGTGATCGTCGCGGCGAAGCCGCCGGTGCCCGCGACCTGGAGCGGATCACCCAGCACCGGCTGGAGCCATCGCTCGCCGGTGCCCTGGAGCAGGCGCACGGCCTCCTCGAGCGCGATGGCGCAGCCGAGGGACGCGATCAGCGGCGCCTGCGAGCGGGCGCCCGCGAGCGGCCGGAACAGCACCCGCTCGACGGCGAGGCCTAGGGTCGCCGCGAACCCGACCGCGACCAGCATCAGCAGCGGCAGGAGCAGGCCGGGCGGAACGCCGCCGGCTGCCACGGACAGCATGATGCCGTTGAAGGCGACGTACGCGGTGATCACGGCCATGGCCCCGAAGGCCAGGTTGATCCGCCCGATCAGGGCGAAGACGAGAGTGTATCCGGTGGCGAGGAGCCCGTAGATGCCGGCGACCGACAGGGCGTTGAGGCCGAGCTGAAGGCCATGCACCAGGTGCCGCTCGAGGCTCGGCTCGGACGTTGCCCCGGCGCGGGGCCCGCTCGGCTCGTAGCGATCGAGCCAGAACCGGCGGAGCATGAACACCTCGAGCGGCGACAGCTGGCGGCGGTCATGCTCGACCGCGGCGAGGCGGAGGCGGTCGCCGGCGAGGTCGCGCCCAGCGAAGCGGCAGGCGATCGTGCGGTCCCGGGCGGCCGGTCCACCACGCGCGCGGTAGTCGACCCGGACGCCCGGCTCCCCGCCCGCGAGCGGCCGGCGGTCGAGGATCCGCACCTCGACGCCTTGCTCCTCGAGCGCCGGGATCAGCCGTTCGCACAACCGCGCCTGCCCGGCGTCGGGGCCGCCGCAGGCGAAGAGCGCCGGGACCAGGAGGGCCAGCGCCAGACGGCGGGCTCTCAAGCGGCGCGCGCGGCGGGCGGCGGGGTCGGGCTCGGCAGCTCCTCCGCGGTCAGGGTCTCCTTCTCGAGCAGGATCCGGGCGAGGCGCTCGAGCTCGGCCCGGCGCTCGCGCAGGATCCGGAGCGCGCCGTCGTAGGCCCGGTCGATCCGGCGCTTGACCGCGAGGTCGATCTCGCGCGCCGTGTCCTCGCTGTAGCGGCGCCCGCCGCCCTCCGCGGGCAGGCCGAGGTAGTTGCCGCGCTCGGTCTCGAGCGCCGCCTGGCCGAGTTGCTCGTCCATGCCGTAGCGGGTCACCATGGAGCGCGCGATGTCGGTGACGCGCACGAGGTCGTCCGCGGCGCCGGTCGAGATCTCGCCGAAGATCAGGTCCTCGGCCGCCCGGCCGCCGAGGAGGACCATCATCTTCTGCTCGAGCTCGTCGGCGGTCATCAGGAAGCGGTCCTCGGTCGGCCGCTGCATGGTGTAGCCGAGCGCGCCGACTCCGCGCGGGATGATCGACACCTTATGCACGGGGTCCACCCCCGGGAGCGTGAGCGCGACCAGGGCGTGGCCGAGCTCGTGGTGGGCCACCACCTCGCGCTCCTTCCGGTTGAGCAGTCGGTTGCGCTTCTCCAAACCCGCCACGATCCGCTCGATCGCGTTGTTGAAGTCGGCCATGCTCACCGCCTCGCCGCGGCGGCGGGTGGCGAGCAGGGCCGCCTCGTTGACCAGATTGGCGAGGTCGGCGCCCGTGAAGCCCGGGGTCAGCGCCGCCACCTGCTCGAGCTCGACCTCCGGCGCGAGGGTGATCTTGCGGGCGTGGACCCTGAGGATCTGCACGCGTCCGGCGCGGTCGGGACGGTCGACCAGGATCTGGCGGTCGAAGCGGCCAGGCCTGAGCAGCGCGGGATCGAGGATCTCGGGGCGGTTGGTCGCGGCGAGCAGGATGATCCCACTGCTCGGGTCGAAGCCGTCGAGCTCGACCAGGAGCTGGTTCAGGGTCTGCTCCTTCTCGTCGTGGCCGCCGGCCATCGGCCCCATGCCGCGGGCGCGCCCCATGGCGTCGAGCTCGTCGATGAAGATGATCGCCGGCGCCATCTTGCGCGCCTGCTCGAACAGGTCGCGCACCCGCGCGGCACCGACACCGACGAACATCTCGACGAACTCGGAGCCGCTGATCGAGAGGAACGCGACCCCCGCCTCGCCGGCGACCGCGCGGGCGAGGAGGGTCTTGCCGGTGCCCGGCGGGCCGACCAGGAGCACGCCCCGCGGCATGCGGGCGCCGAGCTTGCTGTAGTCCTTGGGATCCTTGAGGAAGTCGATGATCTCCTGGACCTCGGCCTTGGCCTCGTCGACCCCGGCGACATCGGCGAGCGTGGTCTTGGTGTCCTTCTCGACATAGACCTTGGCGCGGCTCTTGCCGACCGACATCAGGCCGCCGGAGCCGAAGCCGCCCATCGCCATCCGGCGGAGCAGGAAGGCCCAGAGCGCAAAGAAGAGCAGGACCGGCAGAACCCAGGACAGGAGGTCGGTGAAGAAGGTGCTGTCGGTGCCGCCTTTGAACTCGACGCCGTACTGCTCCAGCTCGCGGGCGAAGTCCGGGTCGACCCGGGCGGTCACGAAGCGGGGCGCCTCGTCCGGCCCCGGGTCCCTGAGCTCGCCGACGATCCGGCTCTCGGTGATCACCAGCTCGTTCAGCCGCCCCTCTTCCAGGTAGGCCTTGAACTGGCTGTAGGGCAGCGGTTCGACCTCGCGCGCCTGCTGGAACAGCCCCTGGAGCACCAGAAGAGCCATCACCGCGACCACGACGTACCAGATGTTGAAGCTGGTCTTCTTGTCCATTCACCTCACTCCGAACTCGCCGGTTGAATTGGCTCCAGCCAGGCCGCCTTCTCACCTTATGGTTTTTTGCAAAGCCGTTGCCGGACGACTTCCGAGCGCACCCGGACCTCTCGCGCCGGACAGGTGTTGACATCAAAGGTTCGCCGCGTGAGCCTGTCGACGATTCATGGGAGGAACGCCGGACGATGCTCGTCAGTGTCGTCATGCCAATCTACAATGGCGAAGCCTTTCTTCGAGAGGCGATCCAGAGCGTCCTCGACCAGACCCACGCCGACTTCGAGCTGGTGGCGGTCGACGACGGCTCGAGCGACCGCTCCGCGGCGATCGTCGCCGAGTTCGCGGCGCTGGACCCGCGGGTCCGGCTGATCCGCCAGGCCAACGCCGGCGGAGCGGCAGCGCGCAACCGCGCGCTCGCCGAGGCGCGGGCGGAGTGGATCGTCAACCTCGACCACGACGACCTGATGCTGCCGCGGCGGATCGAGCGCCAGCTCGCGTTCCTGCGGCGCCACCCCGACGTCCGGGTGTTCGCGAGCCGCGCCCACTACATCAGCGCGTCGGGCCGGATCTTCGGCGCCACCAAGCTCGAGCGGCTCGCCGACCGCGCGGACTTCGAGCGCCGCGTCGCGAGCGGCGCGCCGATCGGCCTCAACCACCCCTCCGTCTGCATGCACCGGCCGACCATCCTCGAGGTCGGCGGCTACCGCCCCGCGCGCGAGGGCGCCGAGGACATCGACCTCTGGAACCGGGTGGCCGAGAGGGGGCACCTGATCCTGCAGCAGCCGGAGATCCTGACCCAATACCGCATCCACGAGGGCGCGATCTCGCAGGCCAGGACGCGCCAGAACTGGCTGACCTGCGAGTGGGTCGTGGCCTGCATGGCGGCGCGGCGCGCCGGCCGGCCCGAGCCCCTGAAGGCCGAGTATCTGCGCCTTCGGGCGGAGCGGCCCTGGCTGCAGCGGCTCGACGACGAGCGGCGGCTGTTCGCCCGGGTCAACTACCGGGCGGGCGGGTTCCACGCCGCCAACCGCCAGTATCTCCGCGCCCTGGCCCATCTCCTGGCCGCAGGCGCGGCCTGGCCGACCTACACGCTCGGCCGGCTGCACGCCCAGCTGCCGCGGCCGGACCGGCCGGCCGGGGCGGAGCGGCGCCAGCGGCCCCTGGTCGCGCGCCCGACCCCCTAGCCTCCGGGCGGGGATTTGCGCGCGGGCGCCCCTGGGCTACGAAAGGGGGCGAGCGACGGCAGCAGACCCCGCGGGAGGACCAGGATGGCCGAGGTGACGCGCTGGATCGGGCTCTCGCTCGGCGCCGACATCTGCTGGCCGATCGCGTACGAGGAGATCCTCCGGCGCCTCGACCTGACGATCCAGGACGGCGACGACCGGCTCAGCTTCGCCTCCGAGCGGGTCACCATCGAGCCCTTCAGCCTCCGCCAGGACAGCCGCTACACCGTCGTCATCGACCGCCTGACCCACTGGTACCACGTCAGCCGCGAGTGGATCAAAAAGGCGATCCTGCTCAACGACCTCTACGTCTACAACAACCCCTGGTCGCTGCAGTCGATGGAGAAGCAGACCACCTACTGCGCCATGATGCGCCTCGGCATGCGGGTCCCGGACACCTGGCTGATCCCGCCCAAGGCCTACGAGCCCTCGGCCGACCTGCAATCGACGCTCAGCCAGTACGCCCGGATGTTCGACCTCGGCGCGCTCGGCGACCGGCTCGGCTACCCGCTCTTCCTGAAGCCCTACTCCGGCGGCGGCTGGGTCGGCGTCAACAAGGTCGACGACGCCAACCAGCTCCGGGACGCCTACGACCACAGCGGCACGCTCGTGATGCACCTGCAGAAGGGCATCCTCCCCTACGACCGGTTCGTCCGCTGCATCGGCCTCGGGCCGCAGCTCCGGATCGTGAACTACGACCCCTCGGCCCCGCTCCACGACCGCTACCGCTTCGACGCCGACTTCCTCGAGCCCGAGCAGGCGCAGGAGCTCCAGGAGACCACGCTCACCATCAACAGCTTCTTCGGCTGGGACTTCAACAGCTGCGAGGCCCTGCTCCAGGGCGGGCTCTGGCACCCGATCGACTTCGCGAACGGCTGCCCGGACAGCCAGGTGACCTCGCTCCACTACCACTTCCCCTGGCTGATCAAGGCGAACCTGCGCTGGTCGATCTTCAACGCCGCGACCGGCCGCCCCATGCGCCGCAATCTGGA
>DASUSF010000132.1:0-11835 GCA_036375275.1 Geminicoccaceae bacterium
AGCCGGGCCTGGGCGCGCGCGAGCGCCGCCTCGACGTCGAGCATCCGCTGGAGCCGCGCCTGGTCGTCGAACAGCGCGTTCATCGCGGCGGTCGAGAACAGCTCGCCCAGCACGCTGGAATCGATCGGGTGCACCGTCACCTGAACGACACTCCTTCTGCAAGAACGGCCCGCCCGGCGCCGGGACCGAACCCGGGGGAGCTTGCCGCCGCGCGCGGCGTTACGCTAGCCCTTGCGGCGCAGAACCTCTGGCGCCCATCGGTGCTGGACGAATTCGCCGTAGAGGCTAAGTTCGGAGACCGCGGTCATACATTCGCCGCACGCTCGATCTAGGACTTCCGGCGTCGGGTGATCGGACGGGTTGCACTTGCAGTTGAGAGCAGACGGGAGCCGGCGACGCTGCGCACGCGAGACGACATTCTCGGCACCGACGGCGGCCTGAAGGTCGAGCTCGCGACCACGCCGGAAGCGGTCGCGGCGGCTCAGCGGCTGCGTTACCGGATCTTTTACGAGGAGCTGGGGGCGACCCCGACCGACGAGGCGATCCGGCACGGCCGCGACATGGACCGCTTCGACCACTGGTGCGACCACCTGCTGGTGGTCGATCGGGCGCGCTCCGGAAGTCCGGTGGTCGGCACCTACCGCATGCTCCGGCGGACGGTCGCCGAACGACGGGGCGGCTTCTACTCCGAGGGCGAGTACGAGCTCGGGCCGATCCGCGCGTTCCCGGGCGAGATCCTCGAGGTCGGGCGGTCGTGCGTCGATGCCGCCTACCGCAGCCGGGCGGTGATGCAGCTCCTCTGGCAGGGCATCGCGGCCTACGTCTGGCGCCACCGGATCGGCCTCCTGTTCGGCTGCGCGAGCCTGCCGGGTACGCGACCGGATCAGATGAAGCCGGCGCTCGCGTTCCTGCACCACACCTACCTCGCGCCCGACCGGCTGCGCCCGCGGGCGCTCGAGCACCGGCACGTGCCGCTCGACGTGCTGCCGGCGGAAGCGGTCGACCCGGCGGCGGCATGGCGTGAGCTGCCCCCGCTGATCCGCGGATACCTCAGGCTCGGCGGGAGGGTCGGCGACGGCGCGGTGGTCGACCCGCAGTTCAACACCACCGACGTGTGCATCGTGCTCGAGACCGAGCAGGTGACCCAGAAGTATCTCCGCCACTATCAGCAGGTCGGCGGCCGGACCGCGGAACGCGTGAGCGTGTGACCGGCCGCGGGGCCGGGATCCCCGTCGGCCAGCCGCCCGGCCTCGCGGCCCCGGCGATGCCTCAGGGGACGACGGGGTCGCGCGCGTTCGTGGCGGCAGCGTCGTGCCGGCACCACGATCGGGCCCCGGAGCTGCCGCCAGGGAATGGTGAGGTAGCTCCCGACGAAGGCGCTCCGGTCGGTCTCGAACGCCTGGGGCAGCGCCTGCCATGGCGTGCCCGGGTGGCGGTGATGGGTGCCGTGCAGGTTGCTGTTCAGGATCAGCCGCCCGAGCGCCCGTGGGACCGCCATGTCGTAGCCCTGCGTCGAGTCGCCGGTCGCGCCGCCGTAGTGGGGCGCGTTGTCCATGAACGACACCAGGAAGGCGCGGCCGAGCAGGACCAGGGCGAGCAGCGGCCACGCGCTGCCGTAGAGCCAGAACGCCAGCCCGAAGAGCGCGAGGATGATCAGCGCGTCGCGCCGCGTCCCGCCGAGCCGGCGCGCGTCGAGGAGCTGCCGCTCGGCCCGGTCCGCCATGTTCCGGGCGCGCGGATCCGCGCCGTAGAAGATCTTCCGGACCAGCGGCTGCAGCAGCCGGCGCGGCAGCAGGCAGAGGAGGGTGCTCGCGAGCTCCACGGCGTGGAGGCCGACCAGCAGCCGGACGTAGTAGACCAGCCGGGCGGCGCGCCCGGTCCGCCCGGCGTCGAGCAGGTCCGGCCGCTCCGGCTCGGCGCCGTTCAGCGCATGGTGCGCGAGGTGGCCGAAGCGCAGCAGCTCGTAGGGCGAGCCGAACCCGATCGCGAGCAGCCGGCCGAGCCGGTCGTTGATCCGCCGGTCGGGGTGCAGGCTGCCGTGGATCGCCTCGTGGATCGTCGCCCAGTGGGTCACGGTGAGCGGCACGAGCGGCACCAGCAGCCAGCCGAAATGGATGCTCGCGGGCAGCAGCCCGAGCGGCAGGACGATGAAGATCAGCCCGTTCAGCCCCAGCAGCAGCAGGACGATCACGAGGTTGAGCCGGACGTCCTCGATCCTGCGCGGCGCTGCGATGGCCATGCTCGACTCCTCCACGCCGCGCTGATGAGGGCCAGCAGCGCCCGGCCGGGCGCCGGGCGAGGGCGAACGGAGCCCGCGGCAGACCGTCGGCCCGCGCAGCGATTGTGTGGCAGGAGCCCCGACCGGGCAACGCCTCCGAAGCACGCGCTCCGGGATCGCCGCCGGCGCGGCTCAGGCGAACGGCAGCCGCGTCCCGATGCCCGCCGCCCGGGCCTTCTCCGCCATCGCGTGTCCGAGCGCGACGTCCGAGGTGGCAAGCCCGCGGTGCCAGAACAGGATGGTCTCGTCGTCGCGCTCGCGACCCGGCTTCAGGCCGGCGACGATCTCACCGAGCTCGGCGTGCAGGTTGGCTTCGGAGAGACGGCCGCTGTCGACGTGGCGGCGGAGCGCGCCGAGGTGGCCGGCCCGCGCCTGGCCCCAGTCGTCGACCACGATCTTGTCCATGACGTCGGTGAGGTCGAGCTCGACCGCGCTCATCGTCCCATAGGGCACGACGGTCGCGCCGCGCCCGATCCAGGCGGTCCGGAGCAGCGGCTCCGGCGCCTCGAGCCGCGAGGCCTCGACCATGATGTCGGCGCCGGCGAGGCAGCTCTCCCAGTCCGGCGTGGCCCGGACCGGCTTGCCGAGCTCCGCGCTCAGGCGGGCGGCGAACGCGTCCCGGCTCTCGACGCGCCGCGAATGGACCCGGATCTCCTCGAAGTCGAACAGGTGGTCGAGCAGGCGGACGTTCCAGTACGCCGTGCCGCGCGCCCCGACGTGACCGAGCACGCGGCTGTCCGGGCGCGCGAGGTGGCGGGCGCCGAGGGCGGTGAGCGCGCCGGTCCGCATCTCGGTGATCGCGGTGGCGTTGAGCAGCGCCTTGGGCATGCCGGTGCGCGGATCGGCGAGGTAGAGGATCGCCATCTCGCTCGGCAGCCCGCGCTGCCAGTTGTCGACATAGTCGCCGACCACCTTGACCCCGGCGACGCCGAGCGGCGCCACGTAGCCGCGCAGCACGTTGAAATGGCCGCGGAAGGCCGGATCGGGCTCGAGGTGGACCCGCGGCTCGAGCTTGACCTCGCCCCGCCCCTGGGCCAGGAGGCCGGCCTCGACCGCGGCCAGGATCTCGCTGTCGGTGAAGCCGAGCGCCTCGATGTCGGCGCCGGAGAGAACGAAGAGATCCTGATCCATGGCGCGCCCTTCTCCTTCGCGCGGGGGCTCGCGCCCGCCAACCCGACGTGCATGATGCGCGCCGGATGCCGGCGGGGAAAGCGGGAGGCGCAGATGAGCGAGGTCGAGATCCGGGAGGTGACGGACGGGCTGCGGTTCCCCGAGGGACCGATCGCGCTGCCCGACGGCTCGGTGCTCGTGGTCGAGATCGCGCGCCGCTGCCTGACCCGGGTCGCTCCGGACGGCACCCGAACCATCGTGGCCGAGCCCGGCGGCGGCCCGAACGGCGCCGCGCTCGGGCCCGACGGCAAGGTCTACGTGTGCAACAACGGCGGCTTCGAGTTCGCGGACGACGGCGACGGGCGGATCCGCCCGGTGCGCGAGGCTTGGGACTACAGTGGTGGCCGGATCGAGCGGATCGACCTCGACACCGGCCAGGTCGAGGTGCTGTACCGGGGCACCCACGAGCTGCCGCTCCGCGGCCCCAACGACCTCGTCTTCGACGGTCGGGGCGGCTTCTACTTCACCGACCTCGGCAAGGTCCGGACCCGCGAGCTGGACCGAGGCGCGCTGTTCTACGCCAGGGCGGACGGCTCGCTGATCCGGGAGGTCGCCTTCCCCCTGATCACTCCGAACGGAATCGGCCTCTCGCCGGACGACCGCACGCTCTACGTCGCCGAGACCGAGGCCGCACGGCTCTGGGCGTTCGACATCCTGGAGCCGGGCGTGCTCCGGAAGGCGCCCTTCCCGTCGCCGCACGGCGGCCGGCTGGTCGCGGCGCCCGGCGGCCGCTACCAGCGGTTCGATTCGCTGGCGGTCGAGGCCTCGGGACGGGTGTGCGTCGCGACCCTGGTGCACGGCGGGATCACGGTCGCCGATCCTGGAGGCGGCGTCATCGAGCACGTCCCGATGCCGGACCTCTACACCACCAACATCTGCTTCGGCGGCGAGGATCTCCGGACCGCCTACATCACCCTCTCCCATGCCGGGCGGCTGGTGGCCTGCCGGTGGCCGCGGCCGGGCCTCGCCCTGCACCATCTCAACCACAGGTGAAGAGGAAGATCAGCAGTTTGCATACTGTAGAAACGGTTCGGATCGCGTATACCGGGGGACACGCGGTCTCATTTATTCGCGTGACTCTGGAGACGCAAATGAGCGATCCTCCGCGCCCGTTACCGGCATGCCCGGTCAGGCCGCTGGCGCGATGCGTCGAACACGAGCGGGGAGCAACCGCCACATGACACGGGAGGGCACCTTCGTGCTGCTGCACGGCCGTCCACCGGCCGGCTATCGCGAGCTGAGCCCGAGCCGGCTCGCGAGCTACCTGCTCGAGCTGCCGGAACTCGCCGCCGCTCTCGGCGGCCGGCCGCAGCTGTGGCGGATCGAGCAGGTCAGGGACAACGACATGAACCTCGTGTTCATGGTCGACGGCCCGGGGGGCCAGCTGTGCGTGAAGCAGGCCCTGCCGAGCGTCCGGCTCGGCGGACGGACGGTCGCGGTGCCGCTCGAGCGGACGATCTTCGAGGAGGCGGCGCTCACCTTCTACCGGCGGATCGCACCCGAGCGGATGCCGCGCGTGCTGCACTACGATTCCGAGCAGTTCATCCTCGTCATGGAGCAGCTCGTCGGCTACGACAGCCTGCGTCGGGCGCTGGTCGCCGGCCGGCGGTTCGACCACCTGGCGGGGCAGGTCGGGGCGTTCCTCGCCGACAGCCTGTTCGCGACCTCCGATCTCGGGATGCCGGCGCTCGAGAAGCGCGAGCGGCTCGCCTTCTTCTGCGGCAACGGCGAGCTCCGGCACATCACCGAGGAGCTGGTCTTCACCGACCCGTTCGGCGCGACCGCCGCCGGCGCCTGGCTGTCCCCGGAGCTCGACCCGGAAGTGCGCGAGCTGCGCAACGACCAGGACATGAAGCGCGCCGTCGCGGCGCTCAAGCTCAAGTTCCTGGCCCAGCCGCAGGCGCTGCTCCACGGCGACCTGCACACCGGCTCGCTGATGGTGAGCCGGAGCGACGTCAAGGTGATCGACGCCGAGTTCGCGGGCTTCGGCCCGATCGGCTTCGACATCGGCATGCTGCTCGGCAACCTGTTGATCGCCTATTTCACCCAGGCCGGCCGTGCCAGCGCCGAAGACCCGCGCGAGGCTACGGAAGCGTGGATCCTGGAGGTCGTGCAGCGGATCTGGAGCGTCTTCGCGGAGCGGTTCGTCGATCTCTGGCGGGGCGCGGCCGGGGGCGACGGCGTGCCGGCCGTGCTGTTCGAGGGGCCGGGGGGCGCCGACTCGCGGCGCGTCATGGAGCAGAGCTACATGCGCGGCCTGTTCGAGGACGCGGTCCGCTTCGCCGGCCTCGCCATGGTCCGGCGGGTCATCGGGGTCCGCCCGGTGATCGATCTCACCACGATCCCGGACCGCGCGCGGCGGGCGACGGCCGAGCGGCGGATCCTGCTCCTCGCCCGCGAGCTGATCAAGGACGCGCAGCACGTCGAGGACCTGGCGCAGGTCGCCATGGTGGCGCGGGAGATCCGGGCCGGCAACATCACCCATGCCTGAGGTGGCCCGTCGCCCGGTGCTCCAGGCACTGGGCGCCGGCGCCGCCGCTCTCCTTGCCGGCGCCGGGACGGCGCTTCCGGGCGCGCAGGCCGCGGCGTCGATCCACGCCCGGATCTGGGACGCCGACCAGGCCGCCAACGGCGTCGAGCCGGTTCCCCCGGGCGGGCGGCGCGATCCCGAGCGCGGCTACGTCGTGGTCGACGAGGCGGCCGGTGGCGATCCGGCGCACCGGCTGTTCCCGGAGGTCCTGATCCCGGAGCGGAAGCGCCCGACCTACGAGCTGGCGAAGGCGCTGTTCGACAACTACGCCGTCTCGCAGCAGAGCGCCGAGGAGATGGACCAGCGGGAGGCGGACGAGACGCTGACCCTGCTCGAGGCGGTCGCAGCCAGCGAGCCCATGGCCGTGGTCCGCGAGGCCCTCGAGCAGCAGAGCGGACGCAGGATCGCGCCCGAGCGCTGGCTGGAGATGCTGTTCGAGATCTGGTTCCGTCCGTACGCGATCGGCGACAACCCGGACCTGTCCGGGTTCGAGCACGTGGTGGTCGGGGAAGCCAACGGCGAGGCGGTCGGCGGACACCACTTCTGGTACCGCTACTACCTCGACGACGGCATCCTCGGCGACGACCGGATCGACTGGCGGGGCACGCGCTACGACGGTCCGGGCGGCCGGGTCGGCCGGCGCACGGCGCTCGGCCGCTCGGTGCCGGCGGTCGTGACCCTCAGCTACCGCTGGCGCACGCCGGCGGGCGTCCTGTTCCAGGAGATCGGCGGCTTCTTCGTCGGCTGCAGCGTCGAGGGACTGATGGCCCTCGGCACCGCGCGTTTTCTGGATCTCGGCCACCCGGAGACGGTGATCGGCGGCGCGCGCGTGGAGATCGTCCTGCACGGCAGCCCCGACGGCCGGAGCCTGCGCACCTTCTACCCGAGGTTCCTCGGGCTCGCCTGAGCAGGTCAGTCGTCGTCCTGGATGGTCACCGTCTGCCACTTCTGCTCGATCGTGGCGCTCTGCCCGTCGGGCTTGACGAACAGGAAGAACTGCTCCGGGTCCTCGTTCTCCGGATCGTCCAGGATACTGGTCTCCACCGTCCCGCCGGTCTCGCCCGGCTCCAGGGTCAGGACCCCCCGGACCGCCTCGTAGTCGCGGCCGGCGTTAGCCTGCCCGTCGACGGTGGCGTAGACCAGTCGGACCGGCTGCTCGGAGACGTGAGAGAGCTCGAAGCGGAAGCCGACCGTGCCGTCCTTCTCGCCCACCTCGGGGCTCGCCTCGATCCGGACCGCCGGCGGGTCCGCGTGGGCGGCTGGGGAGGGCACCTCCCCCTCGCCCGGCGCCGCAGCCGCCGGCTTGACGATGCCACTCAGGGTCCGCTGCCCGCCGGCATCGCCGGCCGTCGCGGCGCCGGGTCGACCATGCCCGCCGATCGCACCTCCGTCGCGGAGTGGGCTCGGCGCATCGGCCGGACGTTCCGCCGCGGCGGGCCGGATCACGCGCTTGATCGCGGTCGCCGGCGCCGCCGATTTCGGGGACCGGCCCTTGATCGCGGCGAGCGCGTCCGCGCTCACGCCAGGGCGCGGGTCCGCGACCAGCCGGTCGCCCTCGATCCAGACCACCGTCTGCGTCGCGGTCGCGATCGCGAGACGCTCGTCCTCCAGGGCGCGAAGGGTGCCGGAGATCAGCTCGCCGGACCCGCTCCGGACCTGAACCCGCTCCAGGCTCGCGGCCGCTATCTGGCGGATCCCGCCGATGTCACGCAGCACGGTGAGCGTGTTCCGGGTGCTCGCCACCAGACGCCCCTCGACGACCTCGCCGCCCTCGAGGATGAAGCTCGTCGCGCCGGTCGGCGTGACCGGCTGGGCCGCGAGGAGGAGCAGGGGAAGCGCGAGGCGGAGGCGTCCCGGCATGGGCGGCACGCCTACTGCGACGCGAGCAGCGCGCGGGCCGGCGCCATGCGCTCCCAGCCGGGCACCTCCGCGGCGAGGTCGACCTCCCGCCACTTCGGATGGTAGGGCGGCTGCTTCAGCTTCTCGAAGGCGTCGAAGAACGCGTCGACGAAGCCCTGCACCTTGGTGTAGCGCGGGTGCTGCGTTGGCCAGTTGTAGGCCGCCATGATCGCGGCGACGGCGAGTGTCGGCACCTGCTCGCCGGGCGCGACGAGGGCGGGGTAGGATTCGTGGGTGAGATCGGCGCGGACGTAGGCGCCCTCCACCGCCTGACGGGGAATCGGCAGCAGGCGGAGCCCCTCGTCCGGGCCGACCTCGGCGACGAGGCGGAGCGGCTGGCCGCCGACGAACACCAGCGCGGCGAGTTCCCCGCGGCGTAGACGCTCCAGCGCCTCGGGCTCCGGGTGCGCGGTGACCTCGACCTCGATCCCGAGCTCGTCGAACACGATGCCCGCGGTCATGAAGGTCCCGCTGCCAGCGGTCCCGAAGTTGACCTTGCGCCCCGCCAGGTCGTCGACGCTCCGGATCTCGTCCCGCGCCAGCAGGTGGATCTCCTCGTCGTACAGCTTGGTGATGAAGCGGAGCTTCTCCTCGATCCCCGGCAGGACCTCGGCGCGGCGGTAGAAGTCGAGCACGTCCGACTGGACGATCGCGATGTCGATCCCGCGCAGCAGGAGCAGGTCCTCGATGTTCCGCACCGACCCCTTGCCGACGATCGGCAGGACCCGGATGTCGTAGCCGCGGTCGAGCGCGTCGGCGAGGTCGGCGGCGACCCGGATGTAGGTGCCGGACACCCCGCCCGAGATCATCCCGACGACGCCGGAGTTCACGAGATCGCGCTGCTGATCGAGGCCGGCGGCCTCGACCCGGATCACCGAGCCGAACATGAGCCCGACCGAGAGGAGATACGAAGCGAACCGGCTCAAGTTTCTTCTCCCCTTCCAGCTATGGCGGCAGGCTAGCGCCATGATTGAACGAATTCAAGCATATTCAATCTCTGGGCAATCCGAGTCGAATGCCGTGGATGTTCGAGCCGTCATGTTCGCCGGACGCGACCTGCGGGTCGCACGCTTGCCGGTTGGGCGGCGGCCGGAGAAGCGGGTATGCTGGAGGCGGCAGCGAGGGAGCGGACGCGGCGTGGACGACCAGATCATCATCGCGATGGCGCAGATCAATCCGACGGTCGGGGATGTCCAGGGCAACGTGGAGCTGATCCGACGGTCGCGCTCGGCGGCGGCGGCGGCGGACGCCGACCTCGTCGTCTTCCCGGAGCTGGTGGTGGTCGGCTACCCGCCCGAGGACCTGGTCCTGAAGCCGGCGCTGCAGGCCGAGGCGAGGCGCGCCGTCGAGGCGCTCGCCGGCGACACGGGCGACGGCGGCCCGGCGATGCTGGTGGGGGCGCCCTGGGTCGAGGCCGGGCGCCTGTACAACGCGGTCGTCCTGCTCGAGCGCGGGCGGGTCGCCGCCATGCGCTTCAAGCACGAGCTGCCGAACTACGGGGTGTTCGACGAGAAGCGGGTGTTCGCGGTCGGGCCGGTGCCGGGGCCGATTCCATTCACCCCGGCGCGGGTCGGCGCCGGGTCGTTCCGGCTCGGCTGCATGGTCTGCGAGGACATGTGGATCGAGGACGTGGCGGAAGCGCTCGAGGAGAGCGGCGCCGAGATCCTGATCGTTCCGAATGGCTCGCCGTTCGAGCACGACAAGTGGGATCTCCGCCTGCAGATCGCGCTCGCCCGGGTGACCGAGACCGGCCTGCCGCTGGTCTACGTCAACCAGATCGGCGGCCAGGACGAGCTGGTGTTCGACGGCGGCTCGTTCGTGCTCGGGGCGGACCGGCGGATCGTCGCCCAGGCGCGGAACTTCGAGGAGCAGCTGGTGGTCACCCGCTGGCGGCGAGGCGACGACGGCGACCTTCGCTGCACCGGCGGCGAGATCGCACGGCCGCCGGACGAGCTCGAGGCGATCTGGCGGGCCATGGTGCTGGGGCTCCGGGACTACGTCGGCAAGAACCGGTTCCCGGGGGTCGTGGTCGGCCTGTCCGGCGGCGTGGATTCGGCGATCTCGGCAGCGGTGGCGGTCGACGCCCTCGGGCCGGAACGCGTCCGTGCGGTGATGATGCCGTCCCGCTACACCTCGGCCGAGAGTCTGGAGGACGCGGCGGCCGCCGCGCAGGCGCTTCGGATCCGGCTGGACTCGATCCCGATCGGACCCGCGGTCGAGGCGTTCGGGGCCATGCTCGGCCCGATCTTCGCCGGCCGCGAGCCGGACATCACGGAAGAGAACATCCAGGCCCGGATCCGGGGCGTCACCCTGATGGCGATCTCCAACAAGCTCGGCCACATGGTGCTGACCACCGGCAACAAGAGCGAGATGTCGGTCGGCTACGCGACCCTCTACGGCGACATGTGCGGCGGCTACTCGGTCCTCAAGGACGTCTACAAGACGACGGTCTTCAGGCTCTGCCGCTGGCGGAACGCCAACCACCCGGCCGGGCTCGCCGGACCGGCGGGCGAGGTGATCCCGGCCCGGATCATCGAGA
This sequence comes from Geminicoccaceae bacterium, assembly GCA_036375275.1. GTDB lineage: Bacteria > Pseudomonadota > Alphaproteobacteria > Geminicoccales > Geminicoccaceae > DASUSF01. Next base: position 10,417 of record DASUSF010000132.1, read on the forward strand.
AGCCGCCGTCCGCGGAGCTCCGCCCGGATCAGAAGGACGAGGACAGCCTGCCGCCGTACGAGATCCTGGACCAGCTGCTCCAGGGGCTGGTCGAGATGGAGAGCTCGCCCGCCGACCTGATCATGGCGGGGCACGACCCGGCGGTGGTCCGACAGGTCTCGAACCTGGTCGACCTCGCCGAGTACAAGCGGCGCCAGGCGCCGCCCGGCGTCAAGATCACGCGCAAGGCGTTCGGCCGCGACCGCCGCTACCCGATCACCAACGCGTTCCGGAAGATCGGGCTCCAGGACCTGCCCGCGGCGCCGAAGGTGGCGCCGACCCGGACCGCCGCCGAGAGCGACTGAGAGCGAGGATCTTCAGAAGCAGCGGACCTCGGCCTCGACCTGCGCCCGCTTCAGCGCGTCGACCGCTTCCCGCGCCTCGGGCGTCTCGCGGAACAGCGACATCTTCTCGCCGCCGCCCCGGACCTGGCGCATGCGGAGGATGGTCTCCGCCTCCTCGTAGCGCTCCAGCGGCAGGATCGAGCTGATCACGTCGATGCTGCACGAGCAGCGGCGGAGCGCCTCCTGGGTCTGGCCGTTGGCCGCCATGCAGCCGAAGACGTAGTCCGCGATCACCGGCGTCGGATAGGCATGGGCCGCGGCCACCGCCGGCGCGAGCGCCAGCGCCGTCCCGATCAGCACGGACCCGAGCCTCGCCCCCATCGCCCCTCCTTCCGCGCTCACTTCAGCTCGCCCGCGATCGCCCGGCCGAGCGCGAACGCGCGCTGCTCGAGCAGCACCGGCTGTTCGCAGAGATAGGGCAGCGAGCGCTGGCGCTCGTCGAAGATCCTGATGTCCCAGTCCCGGCGCTCGCGCAGCGCCTGGCGGCGCATCTCCTCCGCCGCCGCGTCCCCGCCGGTCAGCTGACGCAGCTCGTCGTTGGTCGTCCGGATGCGCTCGCCGAGCCCCGCCTGGCTCGTCGCGAAGCGCTTGATGCCGGCGATGATCGAGCGGCGCTCCCGGTCGATGATCTCGAGCACGCCCGCGAACAGCAGGGTGAGGGTCCGCTCGCGGCTCGCTGGATCGAGCGACTGCGCGACCTCCGCCACCCGGGCGACGGCATCGTCCAGGGGCACGCGCCGGGCTGCGAGCTCGGGGGCCAGGTCCCGGACCACCGGGTCCTCGTCCCAGGCCTCCGTCTGGCCGAGTGGCGGGCCGGCCCAGATCATCGCCGGCGACAGCTCCGGGACCAGTCGCTGCACACACGGCCATTCCGGGTCCTCGGCCGCCCCGGGCGCGCCCGACGGCAGGCTTAGCAGGCCCACCACCACGATCGGCGGCAATCCTCTCAGCACCCGGCTCCGCCTCCCTTCGACCGCCCGGCCCCGTCTGAGGATGGGCTGGTGGCGGCTTCGGTCAATAGAGCGGTGGCGGGCCG
>DASUSF010000133.1:0-5093 GCA_036375275.1 Geminicoccaceae bacterium
GACGCCGAACCGGCTCCTGGCGCCGGCGAGCTCCTCGAGCGCCGCGAACGCGTCCTGACGCTGGACCCGGAGCCGGTCGCCGAAGCCGTTGCGGGCGGCCGAGCGCTCCGCGAGCTCGAGCCCGAGCTTCGCCCGGTCGACCGCGAGGACCTGCTGCGCGCCGGCCGCCATCGCGAGCAGCCCGAAGCCGGCGCTGTAGCTGTAGAGGTCGAGCACGCTCTGGTCCCGGGCGAGGCGGGCGACGAAGGCGCGGTTGTCGCGCTGGTCGAAGTACCAGCCGGTCTTCTGCCCCTCCAGCGGGTCGATCTCGAACGTGACGCCCCCTTCCTCGACCAGCACCGGCGCGTCGAGGCTGCCGCTCGCGAGCCGGCTCTCGAGCGGCAGGCCCTCGAGCTCGCGCACCGGGCTGTCGTTCCGGAGCACGACCGCGCGGGGGCGGAGCCGCCGTTCCAGGACGGCCACGATGTCGGCTTCGAGCGCGGCCATCCCCGCGGTGTTGATCTGGGCGACCAGGACGTCGTCGAACCGGTCGACCACCAGTCCCGGCAGGCCATCCGCCTCGGCGTGGACCAGGCGGTAGAAGGGGCCCTCGAACAGCCGCTCGCGCAGCCTCTGCGCGCGCTCGATCCGGCGCTCGACGAAGCCGGCGTCGATCGAGGCGTCCTTGTTCCGGGTCAGCACGCGCGCGGCGATCAGGGAGTGCGGGTTGAAGTGCGCGAGCGCCACCGGCCGCCCCCCCTCGGCGGTGAGGCAGACCGCCGTGCCGGGCGCGAGGTCGCGTGCGGCGGCGTCCATCCTGATCTCGTTGGAGAAGGCCCAGGGGTGGCCGGCGCGCAGCCGCCGGTCCTGGCCGGGCAGGAGCTCGAGCTTGGGGTAGGGCATGGGGAGGGACCTCTCGGGACGGATCGACAAGCTAAGCAGGTGGCGGCGCAATTCAAGCCGGCGACGCGCTTTGCTCGTTGACGACGGCGCGCGGAAGGTGTGCGCTGCCCGGGCTCAGCAACCGAAGGACGAGGCTCAGGGAGGCCCGGATGAACGCATCGAGCACGCTCCGGCGCGGCGCCGCCATCGCCGCCGCGCTGGCTCTTCTGGCACCTGCCGCCTCGGCCCAGCAGGAGGCGATCTACAGCTCGATGGACCGGATCCATCCGGTCTTCGCCGAGAACGGCATGGTCGCGACCCAGCAGGAGACGGCGACCCGGCTCGGCCTGAAGGTGCTGGAGGACGGCGGCAACGCGGTCGACGCCGCCGCGACCATCGCCTTCGCGCTCGCCGTGACGCTACCGCGCGCCGGCAACATCGGCGGCGGCGGCTTCATGCTCGTCCACGATGCCGAAAGCGGTGAGACGGTCGCGATCGACTACCGCGAGCGGAGCGGCGAGAACGCCTTCCGCGACATGTACCTGAACGAGGCCGGTGAGGCGGACGAGCAGAAGTCGCGCTATTCCGGCCTCGCGGTCGGCGTCCCCGGGACCGTCGCCGGCATGGCCGCGGCTCTCGAGAAGTACGGCACGATCTCGCTCGCCGAAGCGATCCGGCCGGCGATCGAGCTGGCCGAGAACGGCATCACGGTCGACGAGGACCTCGCGGATTCGCTGCTCGCGCTGGAGGAGCGGCTGAAGGCCTGGCCGTCGAGCGAGAAGATCTTCTTCAAGGAGGGCGGCGACCCCTACGAGCCGGGCGACACCCTGGTGCAGAAGGACCTCGCCGAAAGCCTGAGGCTGATCGCCGAGCAGGGGCCGGCCGCCTTCTACGAGGGGCCGATCGCGGAAAAGATCGTCGCCGCGGTCGAGGCCGAGGACGGCCACCTCACCCTCGACGACTTCAAGAGCTACGAGGTCAAGATGCGCGAGCCGGTGACCGGCGACTACCGCGGCTACACCATCGCCTCGATGCCGCCGCCGAGCTCCGGGGGGACCCACATCATCCAGATCCTGAACACGGTCGAGGGCGACCCGGTCAAGGAGATGGGGCAGAACAGCGCCGCCACCATCCACCTGATGGCCGAGGCCATGAAGCACGCCTACGCCGACCGGAGCGAATACCTCGGCGACCCCGACTTCGTCGACGTGCCGGTGGACGCGCTCACCAGCAAGGACTACGCGAAGGAGCTCCGCGGCAAGATCGACATGGCGCGCGCCGCGCCGGCCGCCGAGATCAAGCCGGCCGAGGACCTCGCTGCCTACGAGAGCACCGAGACCACCCACTTCTCGGTGGTCGACAAGGACGGCAACGCGGTCTCGAACACGTACACGATCAACTTCTCCTACGGCACCGGGCTGGTCGCCGAAGGCACCGGGATCCTGCTCAACAACGAGCTCGACGACTTCTCCGCCAAGCCGGGCGTGCCCAACGCCTACGGCCTGATCGGCGGCGACGCCAACGCGGTCGAGCCGAACAAGCGCCCGCTCAGCTCGATGAGCCCGACCATCGTGCTCCAGGACGGCAGGCCCTTCCTGGTCACCGGCAGCCCCGGCGGGTCCAGGATCATCACCACGACCCTCCAGGTGATCATGAACGTGATCGACCACGAGATGAACATCGCGGAGGCGACCTTCGCGCCCCGCGTCCACCACCAGTGGCTGCCGGACGAGCTCCGCGTCGAGCAGGGCCTCTCCCCCGACACGCTCGAGCTGCTGAGGGAGAAGGGGCACGAGATCTCGGTCGACGAGGCGATGGGCTCGACCCAGTCGATCGTGGTCCGCGAGGAGGGGTTGTACGGCTATTCCGACCCCCGCCGCGCCGGGGCCCTCACCGCCGGCCATTGAGACCGCCGGGGCGGTGGCCTGGGCAGGCTCTGACCAGGCTCCTGGACCGCCGCCCCGGAAACGCTCGCAAGGCGTTGAGGCGGTGCAGGGTTCGCGCCTCTCGGGCGGGCGGGGAAGCGATTCGTCGCACGACGTTGCGCCCCTGGCGGATCCCGGACGACGATCGCCGGACGGCGATCGCGTCTGAACGGATGCTGCTCTAGGATGCGCCGGCGGCGCCGCTCTGCCGATGTCCGTGCCTCACCATCCGCCAGACCAGGCCGACCCGCGCCCGCCCGATGCCCCAGGTCTACGACATCGCCCTGATCGGGGACTTCCGGTTTCCCGGCGGCACGTCCTCATCGGTCGCGGAGGAGATCCGGGCCAACGCCGGTGCCGGCTACCGGACCGCGCTGGTCCACGTGGAAGCGACCAACCTCAGCTTCCCGTTCCCGGTCAACCCGCGCATCCGGAGCCTGATCGACGAGGGGCTCGCCGACCTGCACGATCCCGACCGACCGCTCGAGGCCCGGCTGGCCGAGGTCCACAACCCCTACACGCTGCTCCGTCTGCCCCACCCGAACCTCCGGATCAGGGCCGGGCGGCGCCTCCTGATCGCGCACCATCCGCCGCTCGATGCGGCCGGGCAGCCGTACTACGACGCCGGGCTGGTCGATCTGCACGCCGGCGAGGTGCTCGGCGGCGCCGTCGACTGGGCGCCGGTCGGCCCGAAGGTCCGGGCCCAGCTCAACCGGCTCGAGCGGCCGCCCGCGCTCACGCCGTCCGACTGGTACGACGTCTTCGACCCCTCGATGTGGGAGGTGGCGCGCGATCCGGATCCGGGGCGGCCGCCGGTGATCGGCCGGCACAGCCGCCCCGACGCGCGGAAGTGGCCGGAGACCCGGGATGCGATCCTCGCCGCCTATCCGGACGATCCGCGGATCAGGGTCCGGATCCTCGGCGGCGGGCCGTTCCTGGTCGAGCGGGTCGGGCTGCTGCCGCGCAACTGGGAGGTCCTGCCGTTCGGCGCCGAGCCGCCGGAGGAGTTCCTCCGCCGCCTCGACTTCTTCGTCTACTTCCACAGCGAGCGCTGGGTCGAGGCCTTCGGCTGCACGATCGGCGAAGCGCTCGCGTCCGGCGCGGTGGTCCTTCTGCCGCCGGACTTCGAGGAGCTGTTCGGGCCGGGCGCGTTGTACCTCCGGCCGGAGGAGGTGAGGGAGACCGTGCTCCGGCTGCACGCCGACCCCGAGGCGCGCCGGCGCCAGGGGGAAGCCGGGCGCGCCCTCGTGGAAGAGCGGTTCAGCCACGCCGCGCATCGGGCCCGGGTCGCGGCGCTGATCGGCCCGCCCGAGCCCCGCGCCGCCCCGAGCGGCTGGCTGCCGCGGGCGGTCGAGGTGCCGTCCAAGCGGGTCCTGTTCCTGTCCTCGAACGGGGTCGGGATGGGTCACCTGACCCGCCTGCTCGCGATCGCCCGGCGCCTCCCCGACGAGCTCGAGCCGGTGTTCGCGACCATGTCGCAGGCGGTGCGGATCGTGCGCGACGCCGGCTACCTCACCGAGTACCTGCCCTACCACCAGTACCTCGGCTGCGACGTCTACCAGTGGAACCGGCACCTGCGCGGCGAGCTCGACGAGATCATCGCGTTCTACGACGCGAGGGTCGTGGTCGCCGACTTCAACTCGCCGTTCCAGGGCGTGGTCGACGTGGCCGCGGACCAGCCGGGCCGGTGGTTCGTCTGGTGTCGCCGCGGCATGTGGCGGCCCGGGGTCGGCAGCAAGTTCATCGCGCGCGAGGCGGCCTTCGACATGGTCCTGGAGCCGGTCGACCTCGCCGGCGCGTTCGATGCCGGCCTGACCACGCGGAGCCGGGACCGCACCCGGACCGTGCCGCCGATCCGGCTCCTCGACCGGGGCGAGATCCTCCCCCGCGAGATCGCGCAGCGGGAGCTCGACCTGGAAGCGGACCGGCCGGCGGTGATCTTCATGCTCGGCTCGGGCAACAACTACGACTACTCGACCGTCCGTCACCTCGCGCTCGAGCACCTCGCGGCGCGCGCCGACGTACAGGTGGTGGTCGCGGAATGGCTGATGAGCGAGCATCCGCTGGACCTGCCGGACGGCGTGATCCGGCTGCAGCGCTTCCCGCTGTCCCGCTGGTTCCACGCCTTCGACGCCGCGGTTTCGGCGGTCGGCTACAACTCCTTCCACGAGCTCCTGGCCGCCGGCGTGCCGACCCTGTTCGTGCCCAACGAGAACCCGCAGCAGGACGACCAGCTCGCCCGGGCGCGCTGGGCCGAGCGCCACGGCCTGGGGTTCTGCCTCCGCGCCAACGAGATCTACCGGCTGA
>DASUSF010000134.1:0-7272 GCA_036375275.1 Geminicoccaceae bacterium
CGGCTCGCGCAGCTGAGTGCCGGTTCGGGCCCAGGCCCCCTTGCCGATCGATCGGGGATGCCGGATCATTCAAGTTCAACATCCGGGCCATCGAGAAGCCCGACGCAACACGAGCCGGGAACGCCATTGCCCGCGGCAGCACGTTTTCTGATCGGCACCTTCGCCGCCACGCTTTGGTTCGGCGGCTGCGTCGCGCCACCGCCGTCCCGGCCCGAAGTCTGGGTTGCGGACTACTTCGACCAGAACGGCAAGCGGCGGCTGAAGACCTTCCGGACGAAGAAGGACGCCGATGCCTTCCTGGTTGAAGCGCGCGGCGAGGTCGCCCGCGGGACGCACACGCCAGAAAGCACGAGCGCCACCTTGGAGAAGGCGGTCGGCCTGTGGCTGGAGGGGCGGTGCGAGGCCGAAGGGTTGGAGCCGCAGACGCTGCGGACGTACCGCGTCAACTCCCGTCACGTAGTCGCGCTCCTGGGGCACGAGCGGCTGTCGAGGCTCACCGTCCCGCGGGTCGAAGAGTTCCGCGACGAGCTACTGCGGACCCGCTCGCGCGGGCTCGCCGGCAAGGCGCTGACGCTGCTGAAGATGGTCCTGAAGGACGCGCAGCGGCGCGGGCTGGTGGCGCAGAACGCCGCCCGCGACGTCCGGATCCGGGCGCAGAAGCGGCACGAGGAACGGGGTCGTGATCCCGACGCATGACGAGGCCCGCGCCATGATCGCCGCCGCCTCGCCGCGGGTCCGCCCGCTGGTCGCAACCGCGCTGATGACCGGGCTCCGCTCGTCAGAGCTGCGGGCGCTGTCCTGGGATGACGTGGACCTCGACCGGAAGGTGATCACCGTGCGCCGCCGCGCCGACCGCTGGGGCGGGATCGGTAGCCCGAAGTCGGCCGCGAGCCGCCGCGACGTCCCGCTGCCCGCGCCGCCGAGGGTGGTGCTCCGGTCGAGATCGGGGTCGGCGTCCATTTCGGCCCGGTCGCCTTCGGCGCGCCTGACCCCACGGCCGAGCCTGCGATCATCGGCGATACCGTGAACGTCGCGAGCCGGCTCGAGCGCGTGAGCCGCCGCCTGCGCACCACCGTCGTCGCCAGCGACGAGATCCTGCGGGCGCTCGACGACCGCGACGCCGTGCGTCTGCGGGCGGCATTCACCCCCGCGGGCTCGACCCGGCTGCGCGGCTGCCGCTCGCGGCGGGTGTGAATCGAGCGCCCGGACCTCGCGGCGCGCCGCGCCGCGTGACGGTCTGACCTCCGGGCGCGAGCCCGGCGCGGCCATAGGTGGCTCCGCGGTGACCTGCTAAGCTCAAAGCGGCCGCGTGCGATGCGAGGACGGGCATGAGCGAGGATTTCGAGCGGGCGTTCCCCGCGAACGCGGCGCAGGCCGCCTACTGGAACGTCGACATCGCGGACAAGTGGGTCGACAACCAGGTTGCCCTCGACCGGCGCTTCCAGGCGATCACGGACGCGCTGATCGGACGGGCGGGACCGCGGCTGGGCGAGCGAGTGCTCGAGGTCGGGTGCGGCACCGGCGCGACCACACTGGCGCTCGCGGAGGCGGTCGGGCCGGCGGGACACGTCTTGGGCGTCGACATATCCGGACCGATGCTCAGGCTCGCAGGGCGCCGGGTCCGGGACGAGGGGCACGACCACGTGACGCTGCTCCAGGCCGACGCCCAGACGCATACCTTCGAGCGGAGCGCCAGCGACCTGGTCGCGTCACGCTTCGGGGTGATGTTCTTCAGCGACCCGGTCGCCGCGTTCAGGAACCTCCGCTGGGCGCTCCGCCAGAACGGCCGCCTCGCCTTCGCCTGCTGGACCGACCTCGAGGCCAACCCCTGGTTCGCTCACCCGCTCGAGATCGCGAGCCGCCACCTCGGCCCACCGGAGCCGCGCCACCCGCACGCGCCAGGCCCGTTCGCGTTCGCGGACGGCGCCCATGTGCACTCCATCCTGGAGGGCGCCGGCTTCGCCGAGATCCTGGTCGACCGCGAAGAGATCCCGATCGACATCGAGGGCCCGGCCGAGGACGAGGCCGCCTTCGCGAGCCACATGGGCCCGGCCGCGCGGCTGATCCGCGAGCGCGCCGCCGATCCGGATGCGGTGGCCCAGGCGATCCAGACCGAGGTCGCGGACGCGTTCCGGCCCTTCGCCACGGCGGGCGGGGTGCGGTTTCCGGCGGTCGTCTTCCTGGTCAGCGCACGGGCGCCTTAGAGCATCATCCGCTTGCCAGAACCGCTCTCGCGAGCGGTTCTGGGCGGATAAGGATGCTCTAGATCGTTGAGATCGCGCGGTTTTCTTCTGATGAGCGCAGGGTCCGCCTCGACCTGAAGGTGATTCCATCTCATCGGAAACCGCTCTGGGTCAGGCGGCGGCCCGCATCTCGTCCCGGAGGATCTCGAGGGCGAAGCGGAGCAGGCGCTCGGACGCGGCATCGGTCGCAAACGCGGCGTGCGCGCTCAGAGTCACGTTGTCGAGCCTGGTCAGCGGATGATCGGCGGGCAGCGGCTCGGTCTCGAACACGTCGAGCGCGGCGTGGGCGATCCTCCCCTCCCGCAGCGCCTCCACCAGCGCCCCCTCGTCGACCACGGCGCCGCGGGCGGTGTTGACCAGGATCGCCGACGGCTTCATGTGGCCGAGTTGGTCCCGGCCGATGAAGCCGCGCGTGCCCTCGTTCAGGAGCAGATGCAGCGAGACCACGTCGGCCGTCCGCATCAGGTGGCCGAGCGCCACCTCCTCGCACGGCAGGCCGCCCGGCACGCCGCTCCGGTTCCAGGCGATCACCTTCATGCCGATGCCGGCGCCGAGCCGGATCATCGCCCTGCCGATGCCGCCGGTGCCGACGACGCCGAGGGTCTTGCCCGCGAACTCGATGCCGTTCAGGGCGTCGAAGGTGCCGCTCCGGATCGCCCGGTCCATCTTGCAGAGCCGCCGCCCCGCCGCGAGCATCAGGGCCAGCGCATGCTCGGCGACGCTCTGGTCGCCGTAGCCGCCGTAGGTCCGGACCGCGATCCCGAGACGCTCAGCCGCCTCGACGTCGATGAAGCTCGCCGCGCCGGTGCCGAGGAACACGATGCACTTCAGGTCCCGGCAACGCTCGAGCAGCGCGGCATCCATCCGGGTGTGGTCGTTCATCGCGAACCGGCAGCCCTCGAGCAGCCGCACCACCTCGTCGCCGCCGGGGTTGCCGACGTTCACCTCCAGGTCCGGGACGAGGCGGTTCAGCCCGGCGTCGTAGAGCTCCTTCAGGAACGGCGGGCAGTCGATGAAGGCGGCACGCATCCGGTTCCTCCCCGCTCAGAAGCGGCGCAACGCGAGCCGTCTCAGCCGTCGGCCAGCGGGCGCTCGAGCCAGCTCTCTGCGAACGCGACGGTGCGATCGAGCGCGGTCGCGACGATGTCCCGGCCGATCTCCGGGTCGGCGAGCCGGGCGTCGCCGAAGACGCCGTTCTCGGTCTGCTCGTGGAACGGCATCGCCATCTGGACCGCGAACGGCGCGTTGGGCACGCCGTGCGCGAGACCGGTCTCGATCATCCGCCCCGGCTCGAACGCGTCCTTCCGGACCAGGTCGGGCGCGAGCGCCATCAGGACCGAGCTCTCGATCTCGCAGGCATGGCCCCAGCGCTCGGTCTTGGCGTGCGCCTTCATCCGATCCGCGGCCTGCGCGAAGTAAAAGCTGGTCGCGGCCTCGATCCCGACCTCGTAGCGGAGCTTCTGGGTCAGGACGTTGAGCACCGCCATGTTGCCGTTGTGGCCGTTGACGAACAACAGCCGGCGGATGCCGTCGCGCTTGAGCGAGCGGGCGATGTCGACACCGATGGCGATGAAGGTCTCGGGCTGGAAGGTGATCGTGCCGGCGAAGCCGGTGTGGTGGTAGGAGAGGCCGTAGGGGACCGGCGGCAGCAGCACGGCCCGCGGGTGCAGCCGCTCGGCGAGTTGCCGGGCGAGGCCGGAGGCGGTCGCGATGTCGGTCGAGAGGGCGAGGTTCGGGCCGTGCTGCTCGATCGCGCCGACCGGGAGGATGGCGAGCCCGATCCCGGGCAGCGCCGCCTTGAACTCCACCGAGGTCATGCGCGCGAGGTCGTGCAGCTCCGCCATCAGCGCTTCTCCACGGCCGCGGCCGGCATCAGGCGACGCTGGTGCTGCCCCTGCGGCCGCCGCTTGATCGCGACCACGAACTCGATCTCGACCGGCGTGTTGCGCGGCAGCTCGGCGACCCCGATCGCGGAGCGCGCGTGCTGCCCCGCCTGGCCGAACAGCTCGACCAGGAGCTTGGACGCGCCGTCGATCACGGTCGGCTGGCCCACGAAGTTCGGGCTCGAGGCGACGAAGCCGGTGACCTTCAGGACCCGCTCGACCCGGTCGAGGCCGTCGAGCGTCTGGTCGAGCCAGGCGAGCGCCTGGAGTGTGCAGAGGCGCGCCGCCTCCTGTGCCTGCTCGACCGTCACCTCGCCGTCGACCTTGCCCGGAGTCGTGATCTCGCCCTTGACCCAGGGCAGCTGCCCGCTGACGTAGGCGACCCCGCCATGCACCGCGACCGGTACGTACTGAAAGGCCGGGGCCTGGACCTTCGGGAGCTCGAGCCCGAGGGCCTTGAGCCGGCTCCGGATCATGGCGATGCCCTTTCTTGTTGCGGCGTCCACGCGGCGTCGTCGGGTGGGAAGATCACGATCGGGCGGCGGGGTGTCAAGCGCCGCTCAAGCCTTGCAAAGGGCGCGTTCCGGAGCGCCTGCGCGCGGGCGGGATCGGCGCCGGCGACGGCACGTGGTTCCACGCCGCGCCGAATCCGGTTAGGCACTGGTGCCGGGTGTCCGACCGACTGCCGAGGCCATGAGCACAGACCTGCCCCCGCTGCTTGCGGACGACGAGCCGCCGCCGTTCCAGATCGACAACCCGGGCGGGCGGAGCCGGTTCGTCCTCACCTGCGACCATGCCCGCAACCGCATGCCGCGTGCGCTCCGGGATCTCGGCCTGCAGCCGGAGGAGCTCGAGCTCCACGTCGCCTGGGACATCGGCGCCGAGGTCATGGCGCGGCGGATCAGCGAGCGGCTCGACGCGACCCTGATCCGCTCGGGCTACTCGCGGCTCGTCCTCGACCTCAACCGCCCGCTTCAGAGCCCGGCCTCGATCCCGGAGCAGAGCGAGCTCACCCGGGTCCCGGGCAATCAGGGGCTCGGGGACGCCGAGCGGAGGCGGCGGGCGGAGGCCCTCTTCCACCCCTATCACGACGCGCTCGGGCGCCTGCTCGACCAGCGGATCGAGCGCGGCATCGTCCCGATCTACATCGCGGTACACAGCTTCACGCCGGTCTACTTCGGCGAGGCGCGGCACGTCGAGGTGTGCGTCAGCTGGCGGACCGACGACCGCCTCGGCCGGCTGCTGTTCGAGCGCCTCGACGCCCTCGGCGGCTGGAAGGTGGTCGCGCACGACCCGTTCGTCATCACCCTCGAAGGCGACTACGGCGTCCCCTACCAGGGCGAAGGTCGGGGGCTGCCGAGCGTGCTGCTCGAGGTCCGCCAGGACCTGATCGGCGAGCCGGCCGACGCCCGCGCCTGGGGGGACCGGATCGCGGACGCGCTGGAGTCGATCGAGCACCACCCGAGCATCGCCGGGCGGATCGATCCGCCGGCCGATCTCGGGCGGGCCGGTGCTCAGGTGGCCCGGAGCGCGGTGGCATGCGAGGGGAGGCTCCCCGAATGAGCGAGAGCGCACCGATGCGGCCGCGCCGCAGCCTGCTGTTCGTGCCCGGCACCCGGATCGAGCGGACGGCGAAGGCGATCGCCGCCGGGCCGGACATCGTCTGCATCGACCTCGAGGATGCGGTGCCGCCGGCGGCGAAGGCCGGGGCGCGGGATGCCGTCCTCGCGTGGTTCGAGGAACCGCCGGCCTTCGCGGGCGAGCTTCTGGTCCGGATCAACGCCGTCCGGGGAGTCGAGGGGCTCCGGGACCTGCTGGCTGCCGCGACCAGCCCCGCGCCCCCCTACGGGCTGCTCCTGCCCAAGGTCGAGACGCCCGACGAGGTGGCCCTGGTGGACGACCTGTTGTCGGGAGCCGGCTGCGGGGCGCGCCTCCAGGTGATCATCGAGACCAACCGGGGACTGGAAGCCTGCCACGAGATCGGGCGGGCGAGCGCACGGCTGGACGCGCTCCTGTTCGGCGGGATCGACCTCGCCGCCGAGCTCCGGGTCGAGCCGACCTGGGAGGCGCTGCTCTACGCCCGCCACCGGGTCGTCCACGCCGCGGCCGGCGCCGGCATCGACCTGATCGACGCACCCGCGCTCGACCTCGACGACATGGCGGGCCTGGAGACGGAGACCGCGCGCGGCGCCAGGATCGGCATGACCGGCAAGGCCGCGATCCACCCGAAGCAGATCCCGGTGATCAACCGCGCGTTCACCCCGGACGCCGCGACCCTCGCGTATGCGCGGCGCGCGGTCGAAGCGTTTGCGCGTTCGGGGACGGGCCTGGTGGTGCTCGACGGCAAGCTGCTCGAGGCGCCGGTGCTCCGGCGGATGCGGCGGATTCTGGCGCTCGGCGGGCGGGACCAGGCGCCATCGTGACAGGGCTCGGCGCGGGCTGGTATAGCTCGGCCGGCACGGCGCCCGATCCCGGCGCTTCTGGAGGCCCCGATGACCATCCTGGATCCGACCCACAACGTCCCGCTGGTCGAGCTCGACCGCCAGTCCTTCTTCCATCCCTACACCGCGCTCCACGACCACATGGAGCAAGGCGTGCGCGTCATCACCGGGGGCAAGGGCGTCTGGCTCGAGGACCTCGACGGAGTCCGCTACATCGACGCCGCGGCCGGGCTCTGGTGCGTCAACATCGGCTACGGCCGGGACGAGGTTGCGGACGCGATCCACGCCCAGGCGAAGAAGCTCGCCTTCTTCCACTCGTTCAGCTCGATGGGCACCGAGCCCTCGATCCGCCTCGCCGACCGCCTGATCCGCCTCGCCCCGGACGGGATGAGCAAGGTGTTCTTCGGCAACTCGGGCTCGGACGCCAACGACACCAACGTCAAGCTGGTCTGGTACTACAACAACCTGCGCGGCCTGCCGGAGAAGGTGAAGATCATCTCGCGCCACCTCGGCTACCACGGCGTGACCGTGGCGTCGGGAAGCCTGACCGGCCTCGAGGTGGTGCACAAGGCCTTCAACCTCCCGATCCGCGAGGTCCGGCACACCACGTGTCCCGACCTCTACCGGGGCAAGCCCGAGGACATGAGCGAACGGGACTACTCGCGGCAGCTCGCCCGCGAGCTCGAGGACCTGATCGAGCGCGAG
>DASUSF010000135.1:0-9980 GCA_036375275.1 Geminicoccaceae bacterium
CCTCGCCCACGCTGAGGCGCCGGCGCGGAATTGCCTCGGCAGACCGATCCTCCTAGAGTGCGCCCGCTTTCAACCGCCACCTCCCGAGCCGCATGCGCCTCTCCCGCTACTTTCTTCCCCTCCTGAAGGAGACGCCTGCCGAAGCGCAGATCGTCTCGCATCAGCTGATGCTCCGCGCCGGCATGGTCCGGCAGAGCTCCGCCGGCATCTACAGCTGGCTGCCGCTCGGGCTCAGGGTGCTCAAGAAGGTCGAGCAGATCGTCCGCGAGGAGATGGACCGCGCCGGCTGCCACGAGATCCTGATGCCGGCGATCCAGCCGGCGGAGATCTGGCAGGAGAGCGGCCGGTACGAGGACTACGGCCGCGAGATGCTGCGCATCACCGATCGCCACGACCGGCCGATGCTGTTCGGCCCGACCCACGAGGAGGTGGTGACCGACATCTTCCGGCGCAGCGTTCGGAGCTACCGCGACCTGCCCCAGAACCTCTACCAGATCCAGTGGAAGTTCCGGGACGAGATCCGACCCCGTTTCGGGGTGATGCGCGGCCGCGAGTTCCTGATGAAGGACAACTACTCCTTCGACCTCGACGCCGAGGGCGCGCGCCGCTCGTACCACAACATGTTCATCGCCTACCTCCGGACCTTCCGGCGGATGGGCCTGACCGCGATCCCGATGCGGGCCGAGAGCGGCGCGATCGGCGGCAACCTGTCCCACGAGTTCCAGATCCTGGCGTCGACCGGCGAGAGCGAGGTGTTCTTCGACCCCGCCTTCGAGGAGATCGACTTCCTCGGCGGAGCGCTCGACATCGGCCGGCTGATGGAGCTCTACGCCGCGACCGACGACCAGCACGATCCGAGCGCGTGCCCGCTGCCGCCGGAGCGGCTGCGCACCGGCCGCGGCATCGAGGTCGGCCACATCTTCTACTTCGGCACCAAATACAGCCAGCCCATGGGCGCCGTGGTGATGGGGCCGGACGGCCAGGAGGTCCCGGTCCACATGGGCAGCTACGGGATCGGGGTCTCACGCCTGGTCGGTGCGCTGATCGAGGCCAACCACGACGGGGCGGGGATCGTCTGGCCGGAGCCGGTGGCGCCGTTCCGGATCGGCCTGATCAACCTCCGGCCGGGCGACGAGGCCTGCCGCTCCGCCTGCGCCGACCTCGAGGCGAAGCTGAAGCGGGCGGGGGTCGAGCTGCTGTACGACGACACCGAGGAGAGCGCCGGGGCGAAGTTCGCCGCCATGGACCTGATCGGCCTGCCGCTCCAGGTCGTCGTCGGGCCGCGGGGCCTGAAGCAGGGCGTGGTCGAGCTCAAGGACCGGCGGAGCGGCGAGCGCAGCGAGCTCGCCCCGGACGCGCTTCTGGGTCGGCTCGGCGCCTGATGTTCGGCCCCGTCGAGCGGCTGATCGCCGGCCGCTACCTTCGGCCGCGCCGGGCCGAGGGCTTCATCTCGGTCATCGCCACCTTCTCGCTGCTCGGCATCATGCTCGGCGTCGGCACGCTGATCGTCGTGCTCGCGGTGATGAGCGGCTTCCGGGCCGAGCTGCTAGGCCGGGTGCTCGGCCTCAACGGCCATCTCGCGGTCCAGGCCGGACCCGAGGGGATCGCCGGCTTCGACGAGCTCGCGGCGCGGCTGCGCGAGGTGCCGGGGGTCGTCACGGTGAGCCCCCTGGTGGTCGGCCAGGTCATGGCGAGCGCCAACAACGTGGCTTCGGGCGCGCTCGTCCGCGGCATCCGCACCGACGCCCTCCAGGCGCGCGAGACGATCGCCTCGAGCGTGGTCGAGGGCAGCCTCGATCTCGCCCCGGGCGAGATCGCGATCGGCTCCCGGATGGCGTTCCGCATGGGCCTCGGCCTCGGCGACCGGCTGACCCTGATCTCACCCCAGGGGATGGCGACCGCGTTCGGCACGGTGCCGCGGATCAAGGCCTACGAGATCGGCGCGATCTTCGAGGTCGGCATGTTCGACTACGACAACACCTTCATCTTCATGCCGCTCGAGACCGCCCAGACCTACTTCCAGTTCGACGACCGGGCGAGCGAGCTCGAGGTCATGGTCGAGGACCCGGACGCCGTCGCCCGGTACCGCCCCGACCTGCTCGAGCGGGCCGGCGGCGTCGGCCGCGTGGTCGACTGGCAGCAGACCAACTCCCAGTTCTTCACCGCGCTCAAGGTCGAGCGGAACGTCATGTTCCTGATCCTGTCCCTGATCATCATGGTCGCCGCCTTCAACATCATCTCGGGCATGATCATGCTGGTCCGGAGCAAGGGGCGCGACATCGCGATCCTCAGGACCATGGGCGCAACCCAGGGCGCGATCATGCGGATCTTCTTCATGAGTGGCGCCACGATCGGCGTGGTCGGGACCCTCATGGGCTTCCTGCTCGGCCTCGCCTTCGCCCTCAACATCGAGACCATCCGCCAGTGGCTGCAGGCGCTGACCGGGACCGACCTGTTCGCCGCCGAGATCTACTTCCTGTCCAACCTCCCGGCCCGGGTCGAGGCCTCGGACGTGGCGAGCGTGGTCGGCATGGGTCTCGCCCTCTCGCTGCTCGCGACCCTCTACCCTTCGTGGCGGGCCGCGCGCCTGGATCCGGTCGAAGCGCTCCGCTATGAGTGAGCCGGCGCTCCGCCTGGAGCGCATCGAGCGCCGGTTCCATCAGGGCGAGGCCCGGCTCGAGGTCCTGAAGGGGGCATCGCTCGAGCTGGCCGCGGGCGAGGTGGTGGCGCTGGTCGGGCCGTCCGGCTCCGGCAAGTCGACCCTGCTCCAGATCGCGGGCCTGCTCGAGCATGCCGATGCGGGCGAGGTGGTGGTGGGGGAGCGCGCCTGCTCGACCCTGAACGACGGCGAGCGGACCCGGATCCGGCGCGACTCGCTGGGCTTCGTCTACCAGTTCCACCACCTGCTGCCCGAGTTCACCGCCCTCGAGAACGTCGCGCTGCCGCAGATGATCGCCGGCGAGGAGCGCCGCCGGGCGGCGGGGCGGGCGGAAGCCATGCTGGCCGCTCTCGGTCTCGGCGGTCGCCTGCACCATCGCCCGGGACGCCTCTCCGGCGGCGAGCAGCAGCGGGTCGCCATCGCCCGCGCGCTCGCCAACCGGCCGAAGGTGCTGCTCGCCGACGAGCCCACCGGCAACCTCGACGAGACGACCGGACGCGCCGTGTTCGAGGCGCTGACCGCCGCGGTCCGCGCCACCCAGGCGGCGGCGTTGATCGCGACCCACAACCTCGAGCTCGCGGCCCGCGCCGACCGCGTCCTCCGCCTTCACGACGGCGTGATCGAGGCGACGGCTACTTCCAGAACGAGGGGGTGAGGACGACGAGCACCGTGAACAGCTCGAGTCGTCCGCTCAGCATGCCCGCGACGAGGGCCCACTTCGCCCCGTCCGGCAGCCCGGCGAAGTTGCCCGCGGGCCCGATGGCTTCGCCAAGCCCGGGGCCGATGTTGCCGACCGCCTGCACGGCGCCCGAGAGCGCCGTCAGCCAGTCCAGGCCGAGCGCCCCGAGCACGACCGCGATCAGCCCGACGGTCGCGAAGTAGAGCGCGAGAAACGCCATCACGCCCTCCGCCACGTCCTGGCTGAGCGGCTTGTCGCCGTAGGTCCGGCTGATCACGAGGTGTGGCGTGAAGCGATGCAGGGTGTAGCTCGAGAGCACGATGTAGAGCACCTGGAAACGGAAGATCTTGATCGCGCCGGAGGTCGAGCCGGTGCAGCCGCCGATGAACATGAGGTAGAAGAAGGTCGCCGTCGCGAACGGCCCCCAGGTGCCGTAGTCGGTCGAGGCGAACCCGGTTGTCGTCAGGATCGATGTGACATTGAAGGCGGCCTCGCGAACCGCCTGGTCGATCGGGATGTCACGCTGGGCCACGAGGGGAACGGCGAGCGCGGCGGCAGTCAGAAGCGCCACCAGAAGCATGATCCTGACCTGCTGGTCGTGCACCAGCGAAGCGCCGTCGCCACGTGCCGCCCGCAGGATCAGCAGGAAGGGGACGGCGCCGGCCAGCATGAACACGATCGCGATCCAGTCGATCGACGCCGAGGCGAAATAGCCGAACGAGGCGTCGTGGTTGGAGTAGCCGCCGGTCGACAGCGTGGTCATGGAGTGGACCGCGGCGTCGAACCAGGTCATGCCGGCGAGCCGGTAGGCGAACGCACAGACGACGGTCAGGCCGAAGTAGACTGCGCAGAGGCTGAATGCGAGCTGCGAGACCCGCGCCAGCGGCTTGTCCGAGCGGTCCGAGGACTCCGCGTGGAACAGCTGCATGCCGCCGCTTCGCAGCAGCGGCATGATTGCGATCGCCATGACGATGATGCCGAGGCCGCCGACCCATTGCAGCAGCCCCCGCCAGAGCAGGACGCTCGGCGCCAACTCGTCGAGGCCGATCAGCACCGTCGATCCGGTGGTGGTCATTCCCGACATGGTCTCGAAGAAGGCGTCGGTGAAGGTCATTTGCAGGCTCGAGAAGACCAGCGGCAGCGCGGCGACGCCCGGGACCAGCAGCCAGGCGAGGAAGGTCAGGAGGTAGGTCTGCCGAAGCGTGGTCAGCGGGCCACAGCCGCGGTTCGCCGTGATCAGCATGACGCCGAGCCCGAGCGCGACCGCCGCCGCGACCTCGAAGGCCTCGGAGCCGCTGCCGGTCGCGAGATCGAACATCGCCGGCACGATCATCAACACGCCGGTGCCACAGATGAGGAACCCGAGGATGGTCAGGACTGGGCGGAGATCCAGCGTGGATCCGGTCCGCTTTACGGCGTGCGCTTCGGCCAAGGCTTCACCCTCGACATCCCGGGCTCTCCGGAAGCGAGCATAGAAGGTCGGCGGAGCGCCGGAAGCCCGACGTTGCGCCTGCGACGTTGAGCGGCTGGCCGGGGTCGGCTAGGTTGAGGAACCTCCAAAGAAGATCACCGGTCCCGTGAGCCACGCCCCCTTCGTCCACCTCCGCGTCCGCTCCTGCTTCTCCCTGCTCGAGAGCGCGGTGCGGCCGGGCCGGCTGCTCGCCCGCTGCCGCGACGCCGGCATGCCGGCGGTCGCGGTCACCGACCGCGCCAACCTCTTCGCGGCGCTCGAGGTCGGCGAGAGCGCGATCAAGGCGGGCATCCAGCCGATCGTCGGCTGTCTGCTGCCGGTCCGGATCGACGACGAGCCGCGCAACGGCCGCCCGGCGCCGCCGCCGCTGCTCCCCCTCCTGGTCAAGGATGCGGCCGGCTACGCCAACCTTCTGAAGCTCCTGACCCGCGCCTACCTCGACAAGGATCCGGCGGCGCCGGTCGAGGTCGAGTTCGACGACCTGGACCGGCTGAACGCCGGCCTGATCGCCTTCACCGGCGGCCTCGACGGCCCCCTCGCGGCGCCGCTCCTCGCCGGCAACCAGGGCTTCGCCGAAGCCCTGCTCGACCGGCTCGAGCGTGCCTTCGACGGCCGGCTCTACGTCGAGGTCATGCGCCATGGGTTGGAGGACGAGGACGTGGTCGAGCCGGTGCTGCTCGATCTCGCCTACGCCCGCGGCCTGCCGCTGGTCGCGACCAACGACGTGCACTTCCTGGACGCCGACGACTACGAGTCCCACGACGTCCTGCTCGCCGTCGCGGACAGCGCCCAGGTCGCCCAAAACAACCGCCGCCGGCTGACCCCCGAGCACCGCTTCAAGAGCGCGGCCGAGATGGCGGACCTGTTCCAGGATCTGCCGGAGGCGCTGGCCAACACGATCGAGGTGGCGCGGCGGTGCGCCTTCCTGGTGCCGACCCGGGCCCCGATCCTGCCCGCGTTCCCGACCGCCGCCGGGCGGAGCGAGGTCGAGGAGCTGCGCGCCCAGGCCGAGAGCGGCCTCGAGGAGCGGCTGCGCGCCCACGTCTACCGCCCGGGCGAGGCTCAGGCGGAGCGTGAGGAGATCGCGCGTCCGTACCGCGAGCGGCTGGCCTACGAGCTCCGGGTCATCGAGGACATGAAGTACCCGGGCTACTTCCTGATCGTCGCCGACTTCATCAA
Source organism: Geminicoccaceae bacterium (assembly GCA_036375275.1). Taxonomy (GTDB): domain Bacteria; phylum Pseudomonadota; class Alphaproteobacteria; order Geminicoccales; family Geminicoccaceae; genus DASUSF01. The sequence goes on from DASUSF010000135.1 coordinate 5,989, forward strand.
GTGGGCGAAGGGGCACGGCATTCCCGTCGGGCCGGGGCGCGGCTCCGGAGCCGGCTCCGTGGTCGCCTGGTCGCTCATGATCACCGACCTCGACCCGCTCCGCTTCGGCCTGCTGTTCGAGCGCTTCCTCAACCCCGAGCGGGTGTCGATGCCCGACTTCGACATCGACTTCTGTCAGGACCGGCGCGACGAGGTGATCCGCTACGTCCGGGACAAGTACGGCCACGCCAAGGTCGCAGCGATCATCACCTTCGGCAAGCTGCAGGCGCGGGCGGTGCTGCGCGACGTCGGCCGCGCCCTCGGGATGCCCTACGGCCAGGTCGACCGGGTCGCGAAGCTGGTGCCGTTCAACCCGGCGAGCCCGCCGACCCTCGAGCAGGCCCTGGTCATGGAGCCGGCGCTCCGCGAGGCGGCCGACGAGGACGAGCAGGTCGGGCGCCTGATCGAGATCGCGAAGCGGCTCGAGGGCCTGCCGCGCCACGCCTCGACCCATGCCGCGGGCGTGGTGATCGGCGACCGGCCGCTGGACGAGCTGATCCCCCTCTACCGCGACCCGCGCGCCTCGATGCCGGTCACGCAGTTCAACATGAAGGACGTCGAGAAGGCCGGGCTGGTCAAGTTCGACTTCCTCGGACTGACCACGCTCACCATGCTCCGCCTCGCCGAGGACATGGTGAACCGGCGGCGCGGCGACGGCGAGCCGACGCTCGATCTCGAGAAGCTCGGCCTCGACGACCAAGCGACCTACGAATTGCTCGGCCGGGGCGAGACCGCCGGGGTGTTCCAGCTGGAATCCGGCGGCATGCGGGACGCGCTCCGCAAGCTCAGGCCGGATTGCTTCGAGGACATCATCGCCATGGTCTCGCTGTACCGGCCGGGACCGATGGACAACATCCCGCGCTACATCGCCTGCAAGCAGGGCGTCGAGCGGCCGGAGTACCTCCACCCGCTGCTCGAGCCGATCCTGAGAGAGACCTACGGGGTCATCATCTACCAGGAGCAGGTGATGCAGATCGCGCAGGAGCTCGCCGGCTACTCGCTCGGCGCGGCGGACCTGCTCCGGCGCGCGATGGGCAAGAAGATCAAGGCCGAGATGGACGCCCAGCGCGAGGTGTTCATCGAGGGCGCGGTCGCGAGGGAGGTCCCGCAGAAGCTCGCGACGACGATCTTCGAGCAGGTCGCGAAGTTCGCCTCCTACGGCTTCAACAAGAGCCACGCCGCCGCCTACGCCCTGCTCGCCTACCAGACGGCCTACCTCAAGGCCAACCACCCGCTCGAGTTCTACGCCGCGACCATGACCATGGAGCGGGCGAACCAGGACAAGCTCAACCTGTTCCGCCAGGAGATCGCCGCGCTCGGCGTCGCGCTGCTGCCGCCCGACGTGAACGCCGCCATGGTCGACTTCGCGGTCGAGGACACCGGCGACGGCCTCGCGATCCGCTATGCGCTGTCCGCGATCCGGGGCGTCGGATCCCAGGCGGTGCAGCAGATCGTGGACGAGCGCCGGGCGAACGGCGCCTATGCCGACGTCTTCGACCTGGTGGCGCGCAACCCCGGGACCCTGAACCGGCGGCTGCTCGAGAACCTGATCAAGGCCGGCGCGCTGGACTCGCTGGACACCAACCGGGCCCGCCTGCTCGACGGCGTCGAGCGGATCCTCCGCTACGCGGCGGCCGAGGCCGCGCAGCTGGGCAGCGACCAGGTGAGCCTGTTCGCGGCGCTGCCCGACCAGCCGGCGGTGCCGCGGCCCGAGCTCCCGGACATCCCGCCGCTGCCGGCGCTCGACACCCTGCAGCAGGAGTTCGAGGTCCTGGGCTTCTACCTCTCGGCGCACCCGCTCGACGGCTACGGCCGCGCGCTCGCGCGGCTCGACGTGGTGCCGTCGAGCGAGCTGCGGGCGCATGCCGGTCAGCGGGTCCGGCTCGCGGGCGTGGTCCTCGGGCGTCAGGAGCGGACCACCGCGCGCTCGCGCTTTGCGTTCGTCCAGCTGTCGGACCCGGCCGGGGTCTACGAGATCACCGTGTTCAGCGAGCTGCTGGGCCGCGCGCGCGAGCTTCTGGACGAGCGCCAGCCGCTTCTGGTGGAGGGCGAGGTGCGCCTCGAGGAGGGCGACGTGGTCAAGGTGCTGGCGAGCGATCTGGCGCCGCTGGAGGCCCGGATCGCCGGCGCCGGCGCGCTCCGCAGCAGCCGGGTCGAGATCCGGCTCGCGCGGGCGGCGGCGGCCGGCGCGCTCGGCGACCTGCTCGGGCCGCATGGCAACGGCAGCGCGCAGGTCCGCCTGGTCCTGCCGCTCGACGACGGCGCGGAGGTCCTGGTCGAGCTCCCCGACAGCCATCGTCTCGCCTGCGGCCGCCGGATCGACCTCGAGCGGCGGGGCGACGTGCTCGCGGTGGTCGACCTCTGAGGTGCGGGTCCGGGCCTGCAACTTCCGCGAGAGCCTTGTCAAGCGGCACCCGAGGCAGTAGATAGCGGGCCATCTCTCACGCGGGTCAAGCGGCCGACGCGAAAGCTCGGCTTGCGTTCCGGTGTCCGGCTGGTCCGGACCATCGACCCGCGGCGGATCAACCGGAGCAAACGGAATCCAACGATGGCCTTCCCCACCTTCACCATGCGCCAGCTGCTCGAGGCGGGCGTGCACTTCGGCCACCAGACCCGGCGCTGGAACCCGGCGATGGGGCCGTACCTGTTCGGCGTGCGCAACGGCGTGCACATCATCGACCTGACCCAGACCGTGCCGCTCATGCACCGGGCGCTGGTCGCGGCGCGCGACGTGGTCGCGAGCGGCGGGCGGGTCCTGTTCGTCGGGACCAAGCGGCAGGCGCAGGAGCCGGTGGCGATGGCGGCGCAGCGCTCCGGCCAGTACTTCGTCAACCACCGCTGGCTCGGTGGCATGCTGACCAACTGGAAGACGATCACGCAGTCCATCCGGCGGCTCCGGGACCTCGAGGGGCGTCTCGCCGAGGGCACCACCGGCCTGACCAAGAAGGAGACCCTCCAGCTGACCCGGGAGCGCGACAAGCTCGAGCGGGCGCTCGGCGGGATCAAGGAGATGGGCGGCCTGCCGGACCTGATCTTCGTGATCGACACCAACAAGGAAGCGATCGCGGTGGCCGAGGCCCGCACCCTCAACATCCCGGTCGTCGCGGTGATCGACAGCAACAGCTCGCCGCAGGGGATCGCCTACCCGATCCCCGGCAACGACGACGCCAGCCGGGCGATCAACCTCTACTGCGACCTGATGGTCGCCTCGATCCTCGACGGGATCCAGGCCGAGATGGTCGCGTCCGGCGCGGACATGGGCGAGATCGAGCCGCTGGTCGAGGAGCCGCTGCCCGAGGAGGAGACGCCGGCGGTGCCCGAGGAGAGCCTGCCCGCGAGCGGCGCTCCCGAGACCGGCGGCAACGGCGAAGCGGCGCCGGACGACGAGGCGAGCGAGGGACCGGCGCCGCAGGTCTCGGCCGAGGGCGAGAGCATGAACGCGCCCGCGCCCGGGCAGCCGGCCCGAAGCGGGTCCTGAGAGTCAGCAGACGAAGACGTCCGGGGCGCGCGCCGCGGGCAGACGAAGCAGGTGAACGGTCCATGGCACAGGTGAGCGCAAGTCTGGTCAAGCAGCTCCGGGATCAGACCGGGGCGGGCATGATGGACTGCAAGACGGCGCTGCAGGAGAGCGACGGCGATCTGGAGGCGGCGAACGACTGGCTGCGGAAGAAGGGGCTCGCGGCCGCGGCGAAGAAGGCCGGGCGGATCGCCGCCGAGGGCCTGATCGGCCTCGCCGTCCGTGGCCCCCGTGCGGCCCTGGTCGAAGTGAACTCCGAAACCGACTTCGTCGCCCGGAACGAGGAGTTCCAGATCCTGGTGAAGCAGATCGCGTCGCTCGCGCCGGACGCCGGTGGGGACGTCGAGCGGCTGCGCGCGGCGACCCGGCCCGAGGCCGGGCAGAGCGTCGGCGAGGCGATCAACGAGGCGATCGGCCGGATCGGCGAGAACCTCAG
>DASUSF010000136.1:0-4726 GCA_036375275.1 Geminicoccaceae bacterium
GAACGCGGTGCTGATCTCGCTCGCCCTGTTCACGACCGCGTTCATCATGACGCCGACGCTCGAGGACGTCTGGGACGGCGCGCTCGCCCCGCTGATCGACGAGCAGATCGACGAGCGCGAGGCGCTCGCGCGGGCCGCCGCCCCGGTCCGCGCCTTCATGCTCGAGCACGTCCGGGCGAAGGACCTCGAGCTGTTCCTCGACATCGCCCGCGGAGCGAAGGTCGAGGCTCCGGAGGACGTCCCGCTCCGGGTCCTGATCCCGGCCTTCATGATCAGCGAGCTCCGGCGCGCCTTCGAGATCGGCTTCCTGATCTTCATCCCGTTCCTGATCATCGCATGGTGGTCACGTCGATCCTGATGTCGATGGGCATGATGATGTTGCCGCCGGTCCTGATCTTCCTGCCCTTCAAGCTGATCTTCTTCGTCCTGGTCGACGGCTGGTATCTGGTCGTCAGGAGCCTGGTCGAGAGCTTCGGCCCCGGCTGATCAAGCCCGGCGGCACCGGAACCCACCACAGGCCCCGCTCCACCACAGCCGGTTCACCAGCTCGGATGAACGACGGCCGCCGCGTCGCCAGGGAGGATGCCGGTGTCGAACGGTCGCGCGGGGTTGAGCCGACCCGCCGTCCACGATCCCGACCCGGATCATCGGGCGGGGCGTCCGGGTACACGTGCTCACCGCGATCGTCTGGGCGGCGGCAGCGGGCGACGGTATTCTGCGCCGCGGCGAGCCATCGGTGCGTGGAGCCGACGCCCTGACCCGAGGGGGTCCCTGAGGAGGACGATGACGAGCGGCGAGATCAGCGGGAGCGCACCGGCCGAGCTCCTGACCACCCGGGAAGTCGCCGGGCTGCTCCGGGTCAAGGAGCGCAAGGTCTACGATCTCGTCGCCTCGGGGGAGATCCCGCACGTCCGGGTGACCGGCAAGCTGCTGTTCCCGCGGGCGCTGCTCGATGCCTGGCTGCAGCGCAACAGCGAGCAGGTCGGGGCGACGGCGGCCCCGGTTTCCCGGCCCAGCATCGTGGTCGGGAGCCACGATCCGCTCCTCGACTGGGCGCTCCGCGAGTCCGGCTCGGGCCTCGCAGCCTTCTTCGACGGCAGCCTGGACGGGCTCGAGCGGCTGGCGCGGGGCGAGGCGATCGTGGCCGGGCTGCATCTGCTCGAGGCTGGCGAGGACGGCCACGGGTGGAACCGGGCGCACGTCGAGCGCGCGGCCGGCGGCCAGCCGGTCGTGCTGGTCGAATGGGCGCGGCGCGAGCAGGGCCTGATCGTCCCGCCCGGCAATCCGGCTCACCTGGAGCGCCCGCGTGATCTCGTCGGCCAGCGCCTCGTCCCGCGCCAGCGCGAGGCCGGCACGTTCCTTCTGCTCCGTCACCTCCTGGAGGCCGAGGGGCTGGCGATGGATGCCCTGGAGATCGTGGATCCACCGGCGCGCACCGAGGTCGAGGTCGCCCTCGCCGTCGCCGACGGCAAGGCGGAAGCGGGGCTGGGCCTCGCCGCGATGGCGCGCCAGTTCCGCCTCGACTTCGTGCCGCTGATCAGCGAGCGGTTCGATCTCCTGATCTGGCGACGGGCCTACTTCGAGCCGCCGCTGCAGCGCCTGTTCGCCTTCTGCCGGGGCGAGCGGTTCAAGGCCCGTGCGGGCGAGCTCGGCGGCTACCACGTCGAAGGCTTCGGGACCGTCCATTACAACGGCCCCTGACGGCCCGGAGTGGCGGCCGGCGAAGCGCCGCGCCCCACGGCGAGGGCCTTTGTGGCCGTAGCTCCGGCCCCCGCTTCAGCTCTGCCCGCCGGCGTTGGGGAAGAACAGCTGCTGGCCGTCGAGCCGGTAGCCGGCGATCGCCTCCTGGCCCGCCTCGCCCGTGATCCAGTCGACGAACGCCTGCGCGGCCTCCGTCCTGACCTCCGGGCAGTGCTCGGGGCTGACCCGGATCACGCCGTACTGGTTGAACAGCTGATCGTCGCCCTCGACCAGGACCTCGTAGCCGCCCTTGTTCCCGAAGCTGATCCAGGTGGCGCGGTCGGTCAGCGCGTAGGCGTCCATGCCGACGGCGGTGTTGAGGGTGGCGCCCATGCCCGAGCCGGTCTCGCGATACCAGCCGCCGCTCGCGGCGGCGACGTCGACGCCCGCCTCCTGCCAGAGGCTGGCCTCCGTCTTGTGCGTGCCCGACTCGTCGCCACGCGAGGCGAACGGTGCCTCGGCCGCGGCGATCTTCGCGAACGCGTCCGACGCATCGCCCATGCCGCCGATCCCGGCGGGGTCCTCCTCCGGCCCGACGACGACGAAGTCGTTGTACATGACGTCGAGGCGCTCGACGCCGTAGCCGTTCTCGACGAACGCCTCCTCGGCCGGCCTCGCATGCACGAGCAGGACGTCGCCGTCGCAGTTCTGGGCGTTCTTGAGCGCCTGGCCGGTGCCGACCGCGACCACCCGCGCCTCGATCCCGGTCGCTGCCTCGAACGTCGGCAGGATGGCGTCGAACAGGCCCGAGTTCTGGGTCGAGGTGGTCGACTGGACGATGATGAAGCGATCGTCCTGGGCGTGGAGCGGAGCCGCAGCGCCGGCTGCGATTCCGCTGGACGCGGCGAGGATGAGCAGACGGCGGCGGTGCATGGGCCTGCTCCCGGGCATGGTTCAAAGGACGATCCGCCCTGCGAGGAAGGCCTCGGCCTCCGGCGAAGCGGGCCGGTCGAAGAAGCGGGCCGCCGGGCTCTGCTCCAGGAGCCGGCCGCGGTGGAGGAAGATCACCTCGTCGGCGAGGCGCTTCGCCTGGCCGAGGTCGTGCGTGACCAGCACGATCTTGGTGCCTTCATCGTGCGCCTGCTGGATCAACGTCTCGATCACGAGGGTCGAAGCCGGATCGAGGTTGGCGCAAGGCTCGTCGAGGAACAGGATCTCGGGGGCCAGCGCGAGGGCCCGGGCCAGCGCCAGCCGCTGCTGCTCGCCCCCCGAGAGCAGGCGGGCTGGCGTCCGCGCCTGGCCCTCCAGACCCGCGCGCTCGAGCGCGGCCTGAGCTCGGGACCCGCACGCCCGACGCGGCACGCCGCGGGCGCGCAGCGCATGGAGGAGGTTGTCCAGGGCGGAACGCCGGAGCATCACCGGCCGCTGGAAGACCATGGCCTGACGGAGCTGCGCCGCCCGGTCGAGCGGCCGGCCGTCCCACAGGATCCGCCCGCCGCTCGGGCGGAGAAGCCCGTGCAGCAGGCGGAGCGTCAGGCTCTTGCCCGCGCCGTTGGGACCCATGACGACGCTCCGGAGGCCGGGCCGGAGGACGATGCTGATGCCGTCGATCAGCCGCCGGCCGCCGGCCTCGAACACGAGGCGCTCGGCCGCGAGCGGCAGGACCGCGGGGGCGGACATGCTCTCCTCGATCGCCGAGCCGGCGAGGGCGCGCTCAAGCATACGCGGTCCGGGCGGCGCTGGCGCGGATCGTCATGACCGCGCCGTTGATCAGCACCGCGAGCGTGATCAGCACGATCCCCAGCGCCAGCGCCAGCGCCAGGTCGCCCTTCGAGGTCTCGAGCGCGATCGCGGTGGTCATGATCCGGGTGACGTGGTTGATGTTGCCGCCGACGATGATCACCGCCCCCACCTCGGCGATCGCGCGGCCGAAGCCCGCGAGCGCCACGGTGAGCAGGCTGTAGCGCGCGTCCCAGAGCAGGGTCCGGGCGACCTCGAGCCGCCGGAGCGCGAGCGAGCGCAGATGCTCGTCGTACTCCGCGTGCAGGTCCTCCACGACCTGCCTGGTCAACGCCGCGACGATCGGCGTCACGAGGACTGTCTGGGCGATGATCATGGCGCTCGGCGTGTAGAGCAGCCCGAAATCCCCGAGCGGGCCGGCGCGCGACAGCATGAGGTAGACCATGAGGCCCACCACGACCGGCGGCAGGCCCATCAGCGCGTTCAGCAGCACGAGCGCCACCCCGCGCCCGGGGAAGCGGATCACGGCGAGGCCGGCGCCGAGCGGTAGCCCGATCATGCAGGCGGCCACGACGGCGCTCACGCTCACCCGGAGCGACAGCCCGATGATCTCGAGGAGATCGGCGTCGCCGGCGGCGATCAGGCCGAAGGCCAGGCCGAACGCCGCGCCGAAGTCCTGCATGGCTGAGCCACCCGATAAGGTCGCGCCCAGTCTTGCAGAAAATGATGTTCTCTGTCGATAGAGGCCCGACCGCGGACAGGGAGCAGCCAAACGGAGGATATTGCAGGCACGCGGGTGGACGCGAGGGACGCGCATGGCGAGAGGGCGTGGATGGCACATACGATCGCAGGCATCGTATGGTGCATGGCGCGGTGCACCGATGAGCAGTCCCGCGGATCGAGCGGGCTGCACGTGCGTGCACCCGCCGTGTCCGTCCGCGGTCCGGCCCAGGTCAGAGGGTCGGCGGCTCGACCCGCGGTCGCAGGAGGGGAGAGAAGAGATGCGCGAGATCTGGCGGGTCTGCGGCATCGCCATGGCCGGCGCCATAGTGGTGGCGCCGGGCGGGGCGGCCCAGCCGGTCGGACCCGAGCTGACACCGAAGCTCCGGGATCTGCTCCGTCAGGAGATGGCGAGCGTGCTCGTCGCCAGCCAGGAGATCCTCGGCGCCGTAGTGACGGGGGATCATGCGACGATCGCGGACCGCGCGCAGCAGATCCACGACAGCTTCATCCTGGAGCAATCGCTGAGCGACCAGGACCGCGAGGACCTGATGTCAGCGGTGCCGCCGGAGTTCGTCGAGCTCGA
>DASUSF010000137.1:0-3590 GCA_036375275.1 Geminicoccaceae bacterium
TCGATCACCGGGTGCGAGATCGGGTTCAGCGGCCGCGGCATCGAGTTCCGCTCCGGCGCGGGCCGGGCCATGGCGGGCGCGCGGAACCGGATCCACCACTGCCGGTTCGGCATCCGCGCCGACGGCGGCTCGCCCACGACCGCGATCTCCCTCGCCGGAGGCGAGGTCACCGCCTGCGGCTTCGGCATCGAGCTCGCTGCGCCGAGCGGCTTCTGGCGCAGCGTCCGCGGCTCCGGCATCGCCTTCGCGCGGAACCTCGACGCCGACCTCCGCACGAGCGCCCGTCACGCCGTGGCGCTCGAGGGCGGCAGCATCGATCGCGGCGGCCGGCGCCAGAACGCGCAGCTCCGTCTGGTCGCGGGCGGCGCCACCACCGAGGCGCCGAGCCTCACCGTCCAGGACCAGGCCGCGGCAGCGCTGGAGCGCTCATTGATCCAGCTCTCCTCGGGCAGCAACCTGAACCTGCTCACCCACGGCGACCTCGTGGTGCTGGCGGGCGATCCGGACGACATCGACGACTTCTGGACGGCGAGCAAGGCGACCCGTGCCGGGATCGTGGTCAGCGTGAGCGCCCAGACCGCCGCGACCGCCACCGCCAGGATCGCCCGCGCCGGCGACGCGCCGACGATCCTCGCGGGCGACACGGTCCGGGTGGTCGGCCGGGCCGGCACCGCTTCCGTGGACAGCGTCGGCAGCCTGGAGGTCGCGCCGACGCCGAAGTGGATCCTCGCGGACGACCACTGCAAGGTCTTCGCCGCGGGCAATCCGGTCCTCACCACGGGCATCGTGCTCGGTGGTCCGGATGCCCGCCTGCATCACCTGCCGGCCCTCGGCGGCGAGCCCGCCGCGATCGGCGGCGTGTCGCTCGACCGCGGCAAGGTCAACGGCGCCTTCGTCCGCCTCCACACCTTCCAGATCGCCCAGGGCGCGGCGGTGAGCTTCACCCCGGACGCGACGATCGGCATGGTCCAGGCCTTCTCCAGCAGCCTCGCCCTGGGTGATCCGATCGCCGCGATCTTCAGCTACCGGACCGACGGCCTCGGCTACACCGAGCTCCTGACGGGAGGGGGCGACGTCGAGGTCATGCAGCGGACGGCGCTCACCGGGACCACGGGGACGGTCGGCAAGTTCACCTACTCGGCGCATACCGACGGCAAGATCTACATCGAGAACCGGAAGGCGGCCGTGCCGATCACGGTCAACCTGTTCGTGATCGGATCTCCCGTGGTGGTGACTCCCTGACGCCGTGAGCTTCCCGGCGGCGCGTCGGGATCGGGCTCAGATCGACCTCAAGGCGGTAAGCTTCCGGCAGTTCGTCTGGCTCTGGAACCGCTCCCAGGGCCTGACGACGCCGGACCTGCATCTCGAGATCGCGGACTGGCTGGGTCAGCGCTGGCTGGCCGGCGACCGCCGGCTGCTCCTGATGGTGTTCAGGAACGCCGGCAAGTCGACCCTGGTCGGGATCTTCTGCGCGTGGCTCCTGCTGCGCGATCCCGACCTCCGCATCCTGGTGCTCGCCGCCGAGCACGAGCTCGCCCAGAAGATGGTCCGCGCGGTCAAGCGGATCGTCGAGCGCCACCCCCTGACCCGGCACCTCGTGCCGAAGCGGATCGAGCAGTGGGCCGGCGGCCAGTTCACGGTCGACCGGAAGCTGGCCCAGCGCGACCCCTCGCTGCTCGCCCGCGGCATCGGCGGCAACCTCACCGGCTCGCGCGCCGACATCGTCATCTGCGACGACGTCGAGGTGCCGAACAGCTGCGGCACGCCGGCGAAGCGCGCGGAGCTGCGCGAGCGGCTGCACGAGATCGCCTACGTCCTGGTGCCCGGCGGGCTGCAGCTCTACGTCGGCACGCCGCACAGCTACTACTCGATCTACGCCGACCAGCCGCGCCCGGAGGTCGGCGAGGAGGTGTCCTTCCTGCACGGCTTCGAGCGCCTGGTGATCCCGATCATCGATTCGGCCGGGCACAGCCGCTGGCCGGAGCGCTTCCGGCCCGAGGACATCGAGGAGATCCGGCGGCGCACCGGTCCAGCCAAGTTCGAGAGCCAGATGCTGCTCCAGCCGCGCGCGGCCGAGGCGGTCCGGCTCGACCCCGCCCAGCTGGTCCGTTACGCCGAGCCGCTCGACCACCAGGAAGGCAACGGCGAGGCGGTGCTCAGGATCGCCGGCCGCCGCATGGTGTCGGCAAGCGGCTTCTGGGATCCGGCCTACGGTGCGCCCGGCGGCGGCGATGCCAGCGTGATCGCGGCGGTCTTCGTCGACGATCAGGGCCACTACTGGCTGCACGGCATGCGCTACCTCGAGCACGACCCGTCGAAGCTCGGCGAGGTCGACGAGGCGACCCAGCTGTGCGCCGAGGTCGCCCGCTTCGCCCGCGCGCTCGAGCTGCCGGCGGTGCGGGTCGAGACGAACGGCCTCGGCCGCTTCCTGCCCGCCCTGCTCCGGCGCGAGCTCGGCCGGGCCGGCTTCGGCTGCACGGTGATCGAGCACGTCTCCAGGACCAGCAAGGACCAGCGCATCCTGGACGCGCTCGATCCGGTGCTCGCCGCGGGCGCGCTCCACGTCCACGCCGACGTGTGGCGCACGCCGTTCATCGAGGAGATGCGCGAGTGGCGGCCCGGGCGGAACGCCCGCGACGACGGCCTCGACGCGCTGAGCGGCTGTCTGCTCGCCGAACCCGTCCGCCTGCCGCGCCTGGCCGGCGGCCGGCGGCCGACCTGGCGGGGCGGCGCCAGCCTGACGGCGAAGGCCGACTTCGAGCTCTGAGCCCGGCCACGCGCCCCGCGCAGCACCCCTTCATCACGCAGCCCCGGGAGGAATCGGGATGAGCGAGGAATGGACCATCAGCCTGGTCTGGTGGATCACCGCGGTCGAGATACCGCTGTTCGCCGGCCTGTTCTGGCTGATCCACCACGGGCGGCGCGAGGCCGAGCGCGCGCTCCTCAAGGTCTACAGCGAGGTTCAGGGCAACCTGAACATGGTGCTCGAGAACCTCGCGCACTCCAAGCTCGAGGTCGCGCGGCTGTACGCCACGGTCGCAGACCTCAAGGACGTCGAGAAGCGCCTGACCGAGCATCTGCTCCGGCTCGACGGACGGCTGACCTACGTCCTGCAGGGCCGGGAGTACGCGCGCTGGCCGATGCCTCGCATGCATCCGGAGCTGAAAGTGCCGGGCGATGTCGAGTGACCGGCGGTACGACGCGGCGGATCGTCTTGCCGACCTTCTGATGCAGCTCACCGGTGACCAGAACGTCCGGGCGATCGAGGCGGTCGCGGTGGCGCTGGCGAACCGCGGCCGGCAGATGCCGGAGGACGAGGTCGTGCCGGCCGATCTGCCGTCATCCTGCGGCCTCGCCGAGACGGCGCCGGGCTGGCAGGGCGAGCGCTTCGAGCTCTGCCGTCGGATCGCGCGCCGGGCGCTCCGCGGCAGCCTCACCGACCTGGTGGCCGGCGCGACCGCCTTCCACCGGATCGACGCGGACCCGCCCTGGGCCCGCCGCCTCCTCCCGGTCGCCGTGTTCGGAAGCTTTCTGTTCTACCGCACCGGCCCGGCGGCGAAGGAGATTCTTTCCCCAACCAGTGGAGCCCA
>DASUSF010000138.1:0-11036 GCA_036375275.1 Geminicoccaceae bacterium
GCCACGGCGTGGCCGTGCCGTGCCGCGCGCAGCCACTCGATCGCCACCGAGCCGCTGCCCGCGCCGACGTCGATCAGGCGCTGGCCCGGGCCGGGCTGCAGGCGGGCGAGGGTAATCGCCCGGATCTCCCGCCGGGTGAGCAGGCCGTCGCTCGCGAACGCCCCGTCCGGGAGCCCCGGCACGGCGGGCAGGAGCGGCGTCCCCGGCTCGCTCCGGCAGGCGATCGCGACCACGTTCAGCCGCGCCACCCGGACCTCACCGAGCGTCGCGACGGCGGTCTCGACGATCCGCTCGTCCGGCCCGCCGAGGTGCTCCAGCACCCAGACCCGGCTGGCGCCGAACCCGGTCTCGCTGAGCATCTGCCCGACCAGGCCGGGCGTGGTCTCGTCCCGCGACAGCACGACCAGCTTCGCGCCCGGCCAGAGATGACGGCGGAGCCGGGCGGGCGGCGCCGCATGCAGGCTGAGCAGCTCGACCTCGTCCGCCGGCCAGCGGAGGCGCGCCCGGACCAGGGCGGCACTCGACGGAGCGGGCCAGATCCGCATCTCCTCGGGGGAAAAGTGCTGGCTGAGCGTGGTGCCGATGCCGAAGCACATCGGATCGCCCGAGGCGAGCACGACCACCCGCCGGCCGCGCCGGCGCGCGATCTCGTCGAGGCTCGCTTCGAGCGGGTTCCGCCAGGTCAGGCGCTCGGCGCGGACGCCCGGAAACAGCGCGTGGTGCCGGGCGCCGCCGACCAGGACCTCGGCCGCCTCGACCACGGCCCGGGCGCGCTCGGGAAGCGAGGAGGGGCCGCCGTCGTCGGTGCCGACGACCGTGAGCCAGGGCTGTTCCATCGCCGGCACCGGCGCCATCAGGCCGGGAGCAGCGCGTTGACCGCCGCCGCCGCGAGCGCGCTGCCGCCCCGGCGGCCACGGAGCGTGACGTAGGGTGGATCGCCTCCCGCCCCGATCAGCGCCTCCTTGGACTCGGCGGCACCGACGAACCCGACCGGGAAGCCGAGCACGAGGGCCGGTCGGGCGCGGCCAGCCTGGTGCAGTTCGAGGAGACGGAAGAGGGCGGTCGGCGCGTTGCCGATCACGACCACCGCGCCCTCGAGCCGCGCGCGCTCGAGCTCCAGCCCGGCGGCGCTCCGGGTGGTGCCGCGCCGCGCCGCGGCGTCCGCCGCCTCCGGGTGCCCGACCGCGACGGTCACGGTCTGGCCGGGCACGAGCCGGCGGCGGGCGATGCCGGCCGCGACCATCGCGACGTCGGTGACGATCGGAGCGCCGCGTCGGAGCGCGCGGCGCCCGGCCTCGCCCGCGCCCGGGCTCCAGGCCAGGTCGTCCACGACGTCGGTCATGCCGCAGGCGTGGATCAGGCGGAGCCCGAGATCCCGGAGGTCGCCCGGCAGCCGCGCGAGATCGGCCTCCGCGCGGATCGCGGCGAAGGAGGCGCGGTAGATCGCCTCAGGGTCCTCGAGGTAGTCCGCCGCCATGGGCGTCTGCCCGCTTCATCCGTCGGAGGACGGCGCGTGGCCGTTCGGGCGGGGTTGGTCGTGATGGTGGTGGTGGCCGGCGCCCTGGGCATGATGATGGTGATGGGAATGATGATGATGCTCCGGGCCGGTCCCGATCCCCTCGACGTGATGGTGATGGCCGACCTGCGGCGCGCCGGCGGCGGCCTCGTGGCCGATGATCCGGTCCCGGTACTTGCAGAGCAGGCAGTTCATGTTGACGTCGCCGGCGAGGATCCCGGCGATCCGTTCGACGAAGGTCTCGACCACCAGCGGATGGGCGTTCAGGTAGCCCGCCTTGACGAACTCGATCTCCGGATGCGCGGCGGCGACGGCATCGGTCCGGTCGTAGATCCGGCGGATCAGCACGCCGGTGAACAGGAACCAGGGCGCCACGACGATCCGCTCGAAGCCGAGCCGGGCGGCGCGCTCGAGGACCGCGTCGACGCGCGGGTGCGCGACGCCGCTGAAGCCGATCTCGACCCACCCGAAGCCCATGCCCTCGCCGAGCATGCGGGCGACCTTGAAGACGTTGCCGTTGGCGTCCGGGTCGGAGGTGCCGCGGCCGATCACCGCGAGCAGCGTCCGCTCGAGCGGCACCTCCGGCCGTCCGGCGAGCGCCTCCAGGATCCGCGCGCGCGCCGCCTCGAGGAGCTTCGGGTCGATCCCGAGGTCGCGGCCGAAATCGATCCGGATGTCGTGCGCCCGGGCGTACTCGTTGAGCACCGAAGGCACGTCGTTCTTGACGTGGCCGGCGGCGAACAGCATCCCGGGGACCGCGAGCACGTGGTCGACGCCGCTCGCGCGGAGACGGTCGAGGCCGTCGCGGATCACCGGCCGGGCGAACTCGAGGAAGCCGCTCGCGACCGGCGTGCCGCCGTGGCGGGCGCGGACCGCCTCGACCAGCGCCTCGAACTCGCGTACCGCCCCGATGTCGCGCGAGCCGTGGCCACAGATCATCACCCCGACCGTGGACATCGATGCCTGCCTCTCTTCCGACCGACGCCTGGATAGCAGCGGCCCGTACCCTTAACAAGCGAGGCCGCCGGTCGGCCGCGGGTGGGCGGAAGGGGCGGTCGTGCTGATCGCGGACCCCGACCCGCTCCTCGCGGCGCTGCTGCTCGCGCTGCTGCTCGACTGGCTGCTCGGCGACCCGCCCTGGCTCTGGCGGCGGCTGCCGCACCCGGTCGCCCTGATCGGATGGGCGATCGGCCGCCTCGAGGTGCGCTGGAACCGATCGGACCTGGCGGATGCGGAGCGCCGCCGTTCCGGCCGGCGGACCGTGCTGCTGGTCGTGGCGGCCTCGGCTGTCCTTGGACTGCTGCTGCAGGGTGTCCTGCTCGACTTCGAGCATGGCTGGATCGTGCTCGGCGTCCTGATGAGCACGCTCATCGCCTACCGTAGCCTCGAGAGGCACGTGACGGCGGTGGCGGACGGCCTGGACGAAGGGCTGACGGAAGGCCGGGCGGCCGTCGCGCACATCGTCGGCCGCGATCCGGCGAGCCTCGACGACGCCGCCGTTGCACGCGCCGCGATCGAGTCCACGGCCGAGAACTTCGCCGACGGCGTCGTCGCGCCGCTCCTCTGGGGTCTTCTGCTCGGGCTGCCGGGAATGGTCGCCTACAAGGCGATCAACACCGCCGACAGCATGATCGGCCACAAGACGGGGCGCTACCTCCAGTTCGGCGGGTTCGCGGCCCGGCTCGACGACCTGGTCAACCTCCCGGCGTCGCGTCTGGCCATGGTGCTCCTGGTGCTGGCCGCGCTGCTCGAGCCGGACGCCACGCCGGCGGGAGCGGTCCGCGCGGTGCGTGCCGACGCTCGCCGCCACCGCTCGCCCAACGCCGGCTGGCCCGAAGCTGCGATGGCGGGCGCGCTCAGGCTGAGCCTCGCAGGTCCGAGGACCTACGACGGCAAAGTGGTCGACGACGCCTGGATGGGCGGTGGCCGATCCTACGCCCGCCCTCGCGACATCCGGCGCGCCCTCGGGCTGATGAAGTGGGCGTTCCTTCTTCTCTCAGCCCTGGTCCTGGCGGTCGCGCTCGCGGCTGCGCGTCCGAGCTAGCGCGAGCAGGGCATCGGCATCCAGATTTCGCTCCAGATGATCGGCGAGGTCGTCGAGGGTCCGTTCCACCAGCGGCTCGAAGGCGACCTTCGCCGCCGCGTCCGGGCGGAGCCGGCGGAGGAACGCGTCCCGGAACCCGTCGCTCGCGAACAGGCCGTGGACGTAGCAGCCCATGATCCGGCCATCCCGGCTGAGCGCGCCCTCGGGGCGCCCGTCGATCGACAGCATGGGGCGCCCGAGATCCGGACCCGCGGTGGACCCGATGTGCATCTCGTAGCCCCGGACCTCGCAGCCGCTCGGGAGGTCCCGGCCGCGCACCAGGACCAGCCGCTTGTCGCCACCGAGCACGGTCTCGACGTCGAGCAGGCCGAGCCCCGGAACGTCGTCCGGCGGGCCCTCGACCCCGGCGGGGTCGGCGAGCCGGCGGCCGAGCATCTGGTAGCCGCCGCACAGGCCCAGCACCCGGCCGCCGCGGGCGGCGTGCCGGCGGAGGTCGACGTCCCAGCCCTCGCGCCGGAGCGCGGCCAGATCGGCGAGCGTGGCCTTGGAGCCGGGCAGGAGGACCAGATCGGCGTCACGTGGCAGCTCGTCCCCCGCGCGCACCAGCACGACGTCGACGTCGGGCTCGGCCGCGAGCGGATCGAGATCGTCGAAGTTCGCGATCCGCGGCAGGCGCGGCACCGCGATCCTGATCCTTCCGCCATCGGGTCGGCGCCGCGCCTCCAGGTCGAGCACGTCCTCGCCGGGCAGCGCGCGGGCGCCGTCGAACCAGGGCACGACGCCGTAGCTCCGCATCCCGGTCCGCTCGCGGATGATCGGATGGGCGTCGTCGAACAGCGCGGCGTCGCCCCGGAACCGGTTCACGACGTAGCCGCCGATCAGCGCCCGCTCCTCGGGCTCGAGCAGGACGTGGGTGCCGACCAGGGACGCGATCACGCCGCCGCGCTCGATGTCGCCGACCAGCACCACCGGCACCCCGGCGGCCAGCGCAAACCCCATGTTGGCGATGTCGTGGCGGCGAAGATTGACCTCGGCCGGGCTGCCCGCGCCCTCGACCAGGATGAGGTCGGCCTCCGCCTCCAGATGGACGAAGCTCTCCAGGACCTTCGGCAGCAGAGAAGGCTTGAGGCGCGCGTAGTCTCGGGCGCGGCAGCTCCCGGTCATCCGTCCCTGGACCACCACCTGGGCGCCGGTGTCGGTCTCGGGCTTGAGCAGCACCGCGTTCATGTGCCGCGAGAGCGGGACGCCCGCAGCCTGCGCCTGGAGCGCCTGGGCGCGCCCGATCTCGCCCCCGTCCGCGGTCACCGCAGCGTTGTTGCTCATGTTCTGCGGCTTGAACGGCCGGACCTGCAGCCCCCGCCTCGCGAACAGCCGGCACAGCCCCGCCACCAGCAACGACTTGCCGACGTTGGAGCCGGTGCCCTGGAGCATCACCGCAGGCCTGCTCATCGGCGCTGATGCGGCGACGCGATCCGTCCGCCGGTCCATCGTCGTCCGCGGACCCGACCCCCCGCCCGCGCGCCGGTTCCTCGAACCATGCCGAAGACCTACCATGGATGTTCCGCTCGCGCGAAGCCGATCCGGAAGGGCAGGGGCCGTTCAGACGGTGTGCAGATACCAGGCCTGCTCGGTCGGGGTGACGCGGTCGTTGAAACGGTCGCGCTCGGCCCGGCGGCAGGCGAGGTGGAGCCGGCAGAACCTTTCCCCCAGAAGGCCGGGAAGAGCGGTCGAAGCACTGAACGCGTCGAGCGCGTGCTCGAGCGAAAGGGGGAGCGTGGCGGGCCGGTCATAGCCGTTGCCGGTCACCGGCTGGTCCGGCTCGATCGCGTGGTCGAGGCCGTGGAGGATGCCCGCGAGCACGCCCGCCAGCACGAGGTAAGGGCTCGCGTC
This sequence comes from Geminicoccaceae bacterium, assembly GCA_036375275.1. Taxonomy (GTDB): domain Bacteria; phylum Pseudomonadota; class Alphaproteobacteria; order Geminicoccales; family Geminicoccaceae; genus DASUSF01. The sequence goes on from DASUSF010000138.1 coordinate 5,451, forward strand.
GGCGCCCGCCGTCCGGTGCTCGATCCGGCGCGCCGCTTCGGGTCCGGCCGGGATGCGGATCGCCACGGTCCGGTTGTTGCGGCCCCACGCCGGCGAGGTCGGGGCGTAGGAGCGGGGGCGGAGCCGGCGGAAGCTGTTGGGGTTGGGCGCGAACAGCAGCATCGCCTCCGCCATGGTCGCCTGCAGGCCGCCGACCGCATGGCGGAGCAGGTCGGGCTCGCGGGCGAACCGGTTCGCGCCCGCGGCGTCGGTCAGGCTGAGGTGGAGGTGCATGCCGCTGGTCGAGCCGCCCTCGAACGGCAGCGCCATGAAGGTGGCGGCCGCGCCTGCGGAGCGTGCCGCGGCCTTGACCGCACGTTTCAGGAGGAAGGCGTGGTCGGCGGCGCGGAGCGCGTCCCCCTGGTGGCCGAGGTTGATCTCCAGCTGGCCCGGGGCGTACTCGCTGACCGCGCCCTTGATCGGCAGCCCCTGGACCTCGGCGTACCGCTCGAGCGTCCGAAGGAACGTCTCGGCCGGGACCAGGGCGTCCAGGCCGTAGACCTGGCCGGGCTGCCCCGCAGAGAGCGGCCGCGGCGGCGAAAGCTCGGGGTCGAGGAGGTGGAACTCGAGCTCGAACGCTGCGACGCCGTGCAGGTCACGCTCCCGGAGCGCCTCCAGCAGGCGGCGGACCAGGGCCCGGGGATCGGCGAAGAACGGCCGGCCGTCGTGGTCGAGCAGGCCGCCCAGGACCTGCGCCGCGCCTTCCCGCCACGGCACGGGCGCGAGGGTGTCGAGGTCCAGGACTCCCGGCCGGTCGGCGTCGCCTTCCTCCCAGATCAGCCCCGACGCCTCGACGTTCGCGCCGGTCGCGTCCATGCCGTAGAGCGAGCTCGCGAAGGTGAAGCCGCTCTCGACCATCGCCGCGAAGGCGCTCGCCGCGAGCCGCTTGCCGCGGGCGATGCCGGCGAGGTCGGGGAGGATCAGGTCGACGCTCGAGGTGCGCGGGTGCCGCGCGACGAACTCCTCCCAGACGCCTCGCGCGGCGGCCGCCGACGCGCCGCCGGGACCGCCGTCCGGCCCCGGCGAGGTCATGCGGGTTACGCGCCCCGGGGCGGCGTCAGATCGCGTCCTGAACCCACTCGTAGAGCTTGCTCTTCGGCATGGCGCCGACCTTGGTCGCGGCGATCTCGCCGTTCTTGAACACCATCAGCGTCGGGATGCCACGCACGCCGTACTTGGTCGGGGTCAGCGGGTTGTCGTCGATGTTGACCTTCGCGACCTTGACCTGGCCGCCGAGATCGCCCGCCAGCTCCTCCAGGAAGGGCGCGATCTGCTTGCAGGGCTGGCACCACTCGGCCCAGAAGTCGACCACCACCGGGGTGTCGGATTTGAGCACGTCGGTCTCGAACGCGGTATCCGAAGTCTGGACGATTGCCATCGCATGTTCCTCGTGTCGCCCAGGCCAGGCCAGGGTCGGTTCGTCTCGTTGGCTCGACAGTAGGGAAGCCGCGGGATCAGCGTCAAGCGGCGCGCTCGGGCGGGTCAGCCGCCGGCCAGACCCGGGAGGGCCTCGGCGAGCGCGTCGTCGAGCGCGGCATCGTCGAGCAGATCGAGGCGCGGACCGACCGTCCAGAGCAGGCCACAGCGCACCGGGCGGCCCGGGAAGGCGTCGCCGAGCAGGTGGCGGTAGGCGGCGAGCTGGCGACGGTAGGCGAGCGGTGCCGGATGGCCCATGGCCGGCGGAGTCCGGTTGGTCTTGTAGTCGACCAGGAGGATCCGCTCCGGCTCGATCACCAGGCGGTCGATCTGGCCCGAGATCGGGACGCCGCCGATCGTCCCGATCACCGGCACCTCGGCGCGCGAGCCCGGGCCAAACAGGCTCCCGAGCTCCGGCGCCTCGAGGAGCGCCAGAACCTCGCGCCGGAGCTCTTGCCGGCGCGGCCCGTCGAGTTCCAGGTCCGGCGCCTCGAGCAGCCGGTCGGCGGCGCCCGGGCGCGCCTCCTTTGGCAGGTCCGGAAGGATCTGGAGCAGGCGATGCACCGCGAGGCCGATCCGGAAGCGGGTGTCGCCCGCCCCCTCCGGCGGATCGGCCGGGGGCTCGGCGTCCGCGAGGCGCGACGGGCTGAGCGGCGAGCGCAGCACGACCTCCTCCGGTGCCGGCCGCGCCAGCCGCTCGGGGAGCGGAGGCGCCAACGGCTTCGGCTTCACCGGCTCGGTCAGCGGCAGCCCGCCCTGCCGCCGGGTCCGGCACAGCCGGAGGCCACCCGCGGCGGGGTCGCGCTCCGAGCGCGCGCCGGTCCGCTCGACCTCCGGGTGGCGCTCGAGGCCGGCCTGGATCAGGTCGTGCCAGGTCGCCGTGTCCTTGGACCGGCCCTTCCGGTTCCAGCCCGCGACGATCAGCCAGTCGCGGGCCCGGGTCATCGCGACGTAGAGCAGCCGCCGCTCCTCGTCGACCTGCGCCTTTCGGGCGGCCTCGAAGGTCGCCTGGCTCACCGGGTCGCGCCGGTCCTTGCCGACCCGCCAGAGCGGGATCCCGTCCTCGAGCCAGAGCAGCCGGTCCATGTCGGTCGGCGGAAACGCGGCGTCCGCCAGGATCACGATCGGCGCCTCGAGGCCCTTGGCGCCATGCACGGTCAGGACCCGCACCTCGTCCCGCGGCTGGTCCGGGTCCCGGACCAGCTCGGTGGTGTCCTGGCGCAGCCAGTGGAGGAAGCCCTGCAGCGAAGGCGGGTGGGCACGCTCGTAGGCCAGCGCCTGAGCGAGCAGGGCCTCGACCGGCTCGGCCGCGGCGGGGCCCAGACGCTCGAGCAGGCGCTGCCGGTCGCCCTCGCCGAGGAGCCGGGCGTAGAACTCGAACGGCGGCATCCGGTCGACCCGCGCCCGCAGCCGCTCGAACCGCTCCAGGGCCGCCCGGGCCACGGGATCGGCGCCTGCGGCCTCCCGCAGGCGGTGGAACAGGAAGCCGCGGTCGCGGCCGTGCGCGAGCTGGAACAGGCGCTCCTCGTCGAAGCCGAACAGCGGGCTCTTGAGCACGCAGGCGAGGGTCAGGTCGTCCTCGGGGAGCAGGAGGGCGTCGCCGAGCGCGATCAGGTCGGTGACCGCGATCTCGTCGGTGAGCCGGAGCCGGTCGGCGCCGGCGACCGGCACGTGCCGGCGCTTGAGCTCGCGGATCAGGAGGTCGCGAACCAGGCTGCGCGCGCGCAGCAGGATCATGATGTCGCCCGGCCGGATCGGCTGGTCGGTGGAGGGGAGCGGCGTCTCCCGCTCGAGCCAGCCCCCGATCCGCTCCGCGATGGCTTCGGCGAGGGTCCGCTCGGCGCTGACCACGGGATCCGGACGGTCGGGCAGCTCCCAGGTCGCCGGCTGCGCCGGGCGCTCGACCTCGACCAGCGGCCAGAGCTCGACCGTCCCGGGCTCGAAGGGCCGGCCGGTGACATGCGCCGGAACCGCGCCGCCGCTGCCGAGTCCGGCCGCTGCCTCGGGGTCCTCGAACACCAGGTCGACCACCTCGAGGACCGCGTCCACGCTCCGGAACGACTTGTTGAGGGTCGACACGTGGAGGCGTCCGCGCCCGCCCGCGGCGCGCCTCGAGAGCCGGGCGCGGACCGCGTTGAAGGTCGCGAGGTCGGCGCCCTGGAAGCTGAAGATCGACTGCTTCTCGTCGCCAACCACGAATACCGTCCGGAGCGCGTCGGCAGCACCCTCGCCGGCGAAGAAGTCGGTGGTCAGCGCCTCGATCACCGCCCACTGGCCCGGGCTGGTGTCCTGGCCTTCGTCGACCAGGAGATGATCGATCCGCTGGTCGAGCTTGTACTGGATCCAGGGCGCCACCCCCGCCCGCTCGAGCAGGTGGTTGCTGCGCTCGATCAGGTCGTCGTAGTCGAGCGCCGCGCGCGCCCGCTTGCGGGCGGCGTATTCCTCGAGCGCGGCGGCCCCGACCTCGATCAGCGCGCGCGACCGCTCGAACACCTCGACCGCCTGTAGCCGCCGGGCAAACGCCAGGAGCCTCGCCTGCTCGTTCTGGAGCGACTCCACCGCCGCCGGGGCGGCCTCCCGGACCGTCTTCACCGCGAGCGTGGCCCGCGGCTCGCCCTTCTGCGTGATGAACACCGCGAGGTAGTCCTCGAGCCGCTCGATCCGCCGCTCGAGGTCGGCCTCGATCCAGGTGTTGATCAGGCTCGCGTGCGCCCGGTTGGCGTCCGAGCCCGCCTGGAGCGCCCGGCAGGCGGCGGCGAGGCCCGGCGAGTCGGCGCAGCCGGCGCACGCTTCGCGACAGAGCTGGCTCCGGGTCGCGTCGGGATCGACCCCGAGCCGGTCGGCCACCGCCCGGACCATGCCATCGCGACCGCCGGCGAGCTCGAGCCCGCGCTCGAAGCGCAGCCGGTCCTGGCGCAGCGCATCCAGCCCCTCCTGGAAGCCGCGCTCGCCGACCAGGACGGCGAGCGTCTCGAGCGCCCGGTCGAGGTCGGCCGCCGGGTCCTCGAGCACGGCGTCCAGCGCGGCCGCCATCAGCTCGTTCGCGTCCCGGGGCTCCAGGACCTCGAAGTGCGGCGGGACCTCCGCCTCGAGCGCGAAGCGGCGGAGCAGGGACTGGCAGAAGCTGTGGATGGTCATGACCGGGAGGCCGGCCGGCAGATCGAGGATCCGGACCAGGAGCGTCCGCGCGAGGTCGACCTCCCGTGGCTCGGCCGGCCGGCCGAGCAGCACCTTGAGCTCGTGCCGGAGCGCCGCGGCGTTGAGCCCCGCGAAGCGGGCGAGGTCGTCCTGGATCCGGGTCACCATCTCGGCGGCCCCGGCCTTGGTGAAGGTCAGGCAGAGCACCCGTTCCGGCTCCGCCCCGCCGAGCAGGAGCCGGAGCACGCGGTCGGCGAGCACCCGGGTCTTGCCGGTGCCGGCGGATGCCGTGACCCAGACCGAGCGGGCCGGGTCCGCGGCGCGCAGCTGCTCGGGAGTCGGCGGCGGCCGGCGCGGGCCGGCAGGCACGCTCAACCGGCCCACTCCTTGAAGCGGGCGAGGTGGTCGTAGTCCCGCGGCAGGCTCATGTCCGGCCTGAGACGTGCCGGGTAACCGACTGCTACATCGTCGTAATGCTCGATCAGCGACATCAACCCTTCGGCCGCGCTCGCGGCGAGTCGCGCGGGATCCTGCTTGAGCGGCTCGGCCACGCCACCGGCGGCGTCGCCCCGGATCGACCAGAACCAGAGCGCCTCGACCTCGGCCGGCGCGATCCCCCTGAACGCGCCTTCGCGGACCATCAGCGCTTCGAGCGGGAGCTGTGGCTGGCGGCCGCTGGTGACCTCCGCCTCCTTGGGTGGGGCGCCGGTCTTGTAGTCGATCACCGTGAGGCGGTCGTCGTGCGCCCGCTCGATCCGGTCGGCGCGGGCCTTGAGGAGGAAGGGGCCGCCCGGCGCCTCGAGCGGGAGCTCGCCCTCCACCTCGACCATGAGAGCCGCGAGCGTCGGCCGGCGTTCCCGCTCCCGTTCGAGGTACCAGCGCGCCGCCTGCTCGAAGCGCGGCCACCAGAGCCGGCGGACCAGCGGCCGGTGAGCATAGGCGTGGAACGCCTGGCGACCGAGATGTAGGAGTCGCTCGAGGGCGTCCGGCGGG